>CANPYT010000069.1 GCA_947588705.1 uncultured Acetatifactor sp.
AATTTTCCGTCATGTCTGGCGGCTGAGGGAGCGCCATCTTATGAGCAAAGATAGGCGCAAGGCGCCGGAGAGCGCGTCAGCGCGGCTTTGCGAATGGCGCGGGCTGAACTGTTCCTTTTCAGTTCAGCCCGCCGCTCAGCTCAGCATCCCTCCCAGCATCCCGCCGCCCGCGCACAGGACCAGCGTGGTGAGAAAGGAATTTCCCATCTGCAGCCCCTCCGCGCCCGCCGACAGCGACAGCGCCGCCAGCACCAGGAAATAGGCCGCCCCCAGCAGCAGGCCCCAGAGGAACTTTCTGTTCTTCAGCTTCTTTCCCGCAAGGAATCCTCCAAAGAAAGTGGCGGCCACATAAATGACGATGATCGCCACCGCCACCGTCTTCTCTCCCAGACCCATCTTATAAAGAAGAAAAGCCAGCAGAGCCAGAAGGATCCCTGTCAATATGTACGAAAAAAGCAGTGTCTTCAGTAAGAATAACAGCGGCAGCCCGCTTTCGCCCGATTTTTGCTCCATAGCGTCTCTCCTCCGACTATAAACTTTTTATAAAATCATATGCGCAAACATCGGAAAACTTGACAACTCCTCTTCCCCTATTGTATAGTTACTGATGATTACACCCGGAAACACAGCCGGATGTGGCAAGACTGACCGCCCGCCGGCGGCCATATCGTCAAAAAAGGAGTGAAATTTTTGGATACCCCCGGTGTCATACAACTGATCGTCATTCTCGTCCTTGTGCTGCTCTCCGCGTTTTTTTCCTCCGCCGAGACGGCCCTGAGCACCGTGAACCGTGTGCGTATGCGCAACCTGGAAGAGGAAGGCAACAGACGCGCCGCCCGCGTCAACAAGATTCTTGAAAACTACGGCAAAATGCTGAGTTCTATCCTGATCGGAAACAACATCGTAAACCTGTCGGCTTCCTCCCTGGCCACTTCCCTGGCCCTGCGGATCAGCCTTCCGGCAGGCATCGCCACAGGCATACTGACTGTTCTCGTGCTTCTCTTCGGTGAAATCACCCCAAAAACCTGGGCCATGGTCTACTCGGAAAAGGTCTCCCTGGCATACAGCGGCGTGATCTACCGTCTCATGCAGGTACTGACCCCCGTTATTTTTTTGGTCGATAAGCTGGCCAACGGCGTCCTGCGGCTACTGCGCATCGACCCCAACAAGCGGATGAACCTCATGACGGAATCGGAGCTGCGCACCTATGTGGATGTGAGCCATGAGGATGGCGTCATCGAGACCGAAGAGCGGGAAATGATATACAATGTATTCGACTTTTCCGACGCCCTTGCCAGGGATATCATGATCCCCCGGATCAATATGGTCACTGTCAGCGTTGACGCCTCCTATGACAAGGTAATGGGCGTGTTCCGGGAGTCCATGTACACGCGCCTTCCTGTCTATCAGGATGACAAGGACAACATCATCGGCCTGATCAACATCAAGGACTTTATCTTAACGGAAAATAAAGACAGCTTCCAGATCCGGAATATCCTCCGGGACGCGCACTATACATATGAGCGCAAGAAGGTGGCGGACCTGCTCTACGAAATGCGGGAGGCCACCAAGAACGTGACCTTTGTGCTGAATGAGTACGGCGCTGCGGTGGGTATGATCACCCTGGAAGACCTGCTGGAGGAGATCGTCGGGGAGATCCGGGACGAATATGACGCAGACGAGGCGGAGCTGATACAGCAGGTGGACGAACGCACCTACCTGCTGGAGGGCAGCCTGAAGCTGGACGACATCAACGACCAGCTGGGAACGGCGTTAGACAGCGAAGACTATGATTCCATCGGCGGCATCATCATCGAATACCTGGACCGCCTGCCGGAAGACGGGGAAGAGGTGACGCTGGAAAACGGCGTACACTTAAAGGTCCAGGGGATCGAGCAGAACCGGATCAAAAAAGTGCTGATGACCCTGCCCGAACCCCCGGACGCTGCCGACGAAACGGACGCGGAACCGGAGACGGGGCCGTCGGAAAAGGCTCCCGCCCCGGATTGACCGGGAGGGAGCCTTTTTTCTTGGCTTTTCTGGCCCAGGAACAGCCCTTTTAGGGAAGCTGGTACCTCTCCCCGTAAGCCATCACCTTTCCGCGGAAATCCACATTGTCTCCCCGCTTTAAGCCGTCTATATAAGCGTGTGTATCAAATTCATCCTCGCTGACCTGCAGCAGGCACACAGCGATATTGGAGCAGTGATCCGACACTCTCTCAAAATTCGTGATGATATCCGTCAGCACAAAACCAAGCTCGATGGTGCATTTGCCCTTGCGGAGGCGCTTCACATGCCGCTGCTTGATATCCATATTCAGGCCATCGATGACCTCCTCCAGCGGCTCCACCTGTCTTGCCAGCTCCAGATTTTCCTCCCGAAAGCTGAGCATAGTGAGATTCAGGATGTCATGGATCGCCCTGCGGAACACCTGAAGCTCTTTTGTGGCCTTTTCCGAAAATTCCAGCTCCTTCTCATGCATCTCCCGGACGCTCTCCATCACATTCAGGGCATGGTCCGAGATCCGCTCTATATCGCTGATGCAGTGCAGTATGGTAGACAGCGTGTGGCTGTCCTTTCCGGAGATGGTGCGGGAGCTCAGCTTCACAAGGTAAGTCCCAAGCTCGTCCTCAAACAGGTCCACTTTCTCCTCAAGCTGCTGCACCCTGCGGGCCGCCTCCTCGGAATACTCATCCAGCAGGCTCATAGCGGTATTCATGGCCTCTTCCGCCAGCCCCGCCATGACGACCGCCACCGCCCGGCTCTGTTCCACCGCATAGGACGGCGTCTCCAGGAAACGGGCATCCAAAAGGCTTAAAGCCCTGTCTTCCGGCGCGGACTCCGAAACCGGGTTGTTCCGCACCGTCAGGCTGGCCAGCCTGACCAGGCCCTTGGAAAAAGGCAGCAGGCAGATCGTGATGATCACCTTGAACAGCGTATGTATCACCGCGATTCCCAGGGGAGAGGCGGTATGTTCCATGATCGCAAGAGGGGTTATGGCATTCAGGGAATAGACCCCCAGCATAATGATAGCCGTGCCGATAATATTAAAATACAAGTGCACCAGAGCCGCCCTCTTGGCGTCCTTCCTCGCCCCGATGCTGGAAAGGATCGTAGGCACACATGCCCCGATGTTCTGGCCCAGGATAATGGGGATCACCGTATTGAAGCCAATGGCCCCCGTAAGGCTTAAGGACTGCAGGATACCTACGGACACGGAGGATGACTGCAGGACGGCGCACATCAAAAGCCCCACCAGCATTCCCAGGATGGGATTGGAGAAGCGGGGGAGCACCCTTGCGAACTCAGGCGTCTCCGCCAGAGGCTTCACCGCCCCGCTCATGGTGTCCATGCCGAACATCAGGATGGCAAAGCCCACCATGATAGTCGCCACATTTTTTTGCCTGTCCTTATGGGAAAAGAGAAGGATCGCGGTGCCCACGATGGCCAGTATGGGGGAAAAGGAAGTGGGATTCAGCATCTGCACCAGAAACAGGTCGCTGTCGATCCCGGTGGCACTCAAGATCCAGGCCGTGATCGTCGTTCCGATGTTGGCGCCCATGATGATCCCCACCGCCTGCTCCAGCTTCATGATCCCGGAGTTGACAAAACCCACCACCATCACCGTGGTGGCGGAGGAAGACTGCACCATAGCCGTTACGCCGGCCCCTACCAGGACCGCCTTAACGGGATTGCTCGTCAGCTTCCCGAGAATCGTCTCCAGCCTGCCGCCGGATGCCTTTGTCAGCCCGTCTCCCATCATGCTCATCCCGTACAGGAACAAAGCCAGGCCGCCTACCATCGTCAGTAAATCAAAAAAACTCATAATCTCCTCTTTCCAGCCGCTTTTTCTAACCCTTACGCCCCACTCTTCTCCGCCAAAGCCGCTCTGGTAAATATCATACCATAGAATACGGCGTTTGGATAGAAAAATTTTCACCCGAACCGCCCTGCGATATAATCCTGCGTCCTCTTATCCCGGGGCCTGGAAAAAACGCTGCCCGTACTCCCGGACTCCACCACCTCTCCCGCCAGGAAAAAGGCCGTATCGTCGGACACCCTCACCGCCTGCTGCATATTGTGGGTCACGATCACTATGGTGCGGTCTTTTTTCATGGCCTTTATCAGTTCCTCTATCTTCAGAGTGGAGGCCGGGTCCAGGGCGGAAGTGGGCTCATCCATCAGGATCACCTCCGGCTGTACCGCCAGGGCCCTGGCGATGCAGAGCCGCTGCTGCTGCCCTCCCGAAAGGCCCAGGGCAGGCTTCTTCAGCCGGTCCTTGACCTCCCCGTAGAGCGCCGCGCTTTTCAGCGCCTCCTCCACCACCCCATCCAGCACCTGCTTTGACCGGACGCCATGAAGCCTCGGGCCGTAGGCCACATTGTCGTAAATGCTCATGGGAAAGGGAGTCGGCTGCTGGAACACCATCCCCACCTTCTTCCGGAGGAGCGTAATATCCACCCGCCTGTCATAGACATCCTCCCCGTCCAGCAAGATCTTTCCCCTGACCCGGACCCCTTCCACAAGATCGTTCATCCGATTGATGCACCTTAAAAGCGAAGATTTGCCGCATCCGCTGGGGCCGATAAAAGCAGTGACCCCCCGGCTGCTGATCTCCATATTTACCTTTTTCAGGGCATGGCTGCCGCCGTAAAACAGATCCAGGTCCTTTACCGATATCTTAGTGGCCTTCTCCCTATTTCCCATGGTTTCTTTCCGATCGATCCTTTCGCCGCCTCTCCCGCATTATTTCCGGCCTCTTCCGATCTTTTTCCCAAGCAGCCCGACCAAAAGCTCCAGGCACAGGACGATCCCGATCAGCACACAGCCCACGCCGAAAGCCGTGTCATAGTCGCCGTTCTGCATCTGCAGGTACAGCTCCACGGCCAGGGTGCCGCCGGGCTCGAACACCCTGCTCCCCCATCCTTTCAGCGTTCCCCATACGCCCGCGCCCGGCTCCGGCAAAAGCCGGCCGCTGCCCGCCGTAAAGAAAAGCGCCGCCGACTCCCCGACGATACGCCCCACCGCCAGGGCCACCCCCGTCAGGATACCCGGCGCCGCCGCGGGAAGCAGGATCGTGCGTATCATATGCCACCGGGTCGCCCCCATTCCCAGTGCGCCGGTCCGATAACTGTCCGGCACTGTGCGCAGGGCCTCCTGCGTGTTTCGGACGATCAGCGGCAGCACCATCAGCGACAGCGTCAGGGCCCCTGTCAGCAGAGAATACCCCAGGCCCATGGTCTCCCCGAAAAAGGCCATCCCAAAAAGGCCAAAGAGCACCGACGGTATGCCCGCCAGGGTCTCTGTGGTAAATTCAGCCGCTTTCACCAGGATGCCCGGCTTCGCGTATTCGTTCAGGTAAATGGCCGCCCCCACGCCTGCCGGTATGGCCGCAGCCAGCGTCAGCGCCGTTATGTACAGGGTATTGACCAGGTTCCCCGCTATGCCTTCGGTATGTTTCAGCGTACTCGCCACCGTGGTCAGGAACTTCCAGGACAGCTTGCCAAACCCTCTGCTGAACACGCAGCCCGCGATCCCCGCGAGCAGGAGCACCGAAACGGAAGCCGCTCCGTATACCGCGGCCATCACAAAGGCTTCCAGCGGCCTTTTCCTCTTTTGGTACAGAGTCCTTTCAGCCACACTTTTCGTCTCCCCTTTCCAGTATTCCGGTGAGTATAAGGTTTATGGCCGCGATAAAAACAAACAGCACCAGCCCTATGGTGAAAAGCATCCGTCGATGTGTGCCGGAGGAATACCCCATCTCACTGACAATGGCCGTGGTCAGGAAACGCACCGAACGAAAGGGGAGCGGCGCGTTGACACTGCCGCCGGATACCAGCGTGATCGCCATGGCCTCGCCCACAGCCCGCCCTACCCCGAGCACCACCGCCGTGGCGATACCGGGCCTGGCCGCAGGCAGCACGGACCGGAATATCGTCTGCACCCGGGATGCGCCCAGCGCCAGCGAAGCCGCCCGTATCTCAGGCGGCACCGAGCGGATGGCCGTCTCGCTGACGCTGATCACCGTCGGCAGGATCATTATGGCCAGCACCAGCACCGCGCTCAGCAGATTGGCGCCGCCGGTAAACTGATGGCCGGGGGAATCGGCAAACAGCTTCAGCTCCAGCCGGTACATCAGCGGATTCAGCAGCGAAAGGCCGAGAAGCCCATAGATGACAGAGGGGATCCCCGCCAGCAGTTCCACCGCCGGCTTCAACACCGCCGCCGCTTTTTCATCCGCCACCTCCGCCAGGAATACCGCCGCCAGCACCCCGACCGGCGCACCCAGGAGGACGGCCATCCCCGTTCCCGCAAGGGAAGTCAGTATCACATACAAAATCCCATAGCGCGGCTCAGCCGCCGTCGGCTTCCACACAGTGGTGAATAGGATCTCTTTCAGCCCCACCTCTAAAATGGCCGGCGTCCCCCTGGCGATCATGTACCATGTGATCGCCGCCACCGCCAGGATGGTACAACAGGCGCAAAAGGCCAGCACAGCCTGGGCCGCTCCCTCCACAACAGCCTTTTTGCTGCGGCCGCCCCTGATAGAATCCACGGGGAAGATCTTTTCCTGCGCTCTCATTCCTCTCCTTTCCGCGGCCGCATTCCCGGCCGCGACCCGGGCCCGCTCATTCCAGGGGGATAAGCCCCGCGGAAGCCGCGATGCCCTGCCCTTCCTCCCCCAGTACATACGCGAACCAGCTCTGCACCCATCGGCTCTGCCGGGAGATCTCACCTCTGGTCGCCATGATCAGCGGCCTGCTCAGGATATAGCTGCCGTCCCGGACGGTCTCCTCATTGGCCTCCACGCCGTCCAGGGAAAGCACGGCCACCCTGCCGTCCGCCACGTCCAGCGATACATACCCGATTGCCCCGGGGGTAGAGGCTACCTTTGCCATGATGGCCCCGGCGCTGTCCAATTCGTTGGCATAAGCGCACTTTTCCTCGATCCCCAGGATCTCCTCAAAGGCGCTTCTGGTCCCGGCCCCCGCCTCGCGGCCCACCACCACGATCGGCATGTTCCCGCCTCCCACCTGCGACCAGTTCGTCCATCTTCCGGTGTAGATGCCGACGAGCTGCTCCCTGGACAGATCTCCCACCGTGTTGGAGGGATCCACGCACAGGACGATCCCGTCCATGGCCACCACATGTTCCACAGCGCCTTCCTCTTTTTCCTCCTCCTTTAAATCCCTGGAAGAGATCCCTATGTCCGCCCTGCCTCCGAGCAGCGCCTCGATCCCCGCGCTGGATCCCATAAACTCCGCCGTAACGCGCACACCGGGATGCTGCTCCATGTACCCTTCCCCCAGAGCCGACACAAAAGTCTCCATGGATGTACTGCCCACCAGCCGTATGGATCCGGACATCCCTCCGTTCCCCGGCGCACCGCCATCCTCCCTGCCGCTGCAGCCGCCGGAGCCGCCAAGCGCCAGCATCGCCGCTGCCGCCAAAAGCAGCAATCCCCCCGCCTTCCCCTTCCGCATACATTTCCTCCCGTCATCCGGCTTTCCGGCGGTTCCTGCCCCGCCGAAAGAAAGGTTCCCTGTTCCTATGCGGTCTGGATGGTCTCCAGGATACCGTCCGCCACAGCCTGCGCCACCTGGTAAAACTGCTGGTCCAGCCGCTCGTTGTCCGCCTCCGTGTTGAGAAACCCTACCTCCAGGAGCACCGCCGGCATCCTGGTCCGCCGCAGCACCGCCAGCTCTCCACGCTCCTCTATGCCCAGATCCTCAAACCCCACCGCCTCCAGCCGCCGCAGGATATTGCCCGCAAGCCTTGCCGCCTCTCCGTAACGGCTGAAGACCAACGCCTCCACGCCGGAATATTGGTCGGGATAGGTACTGAAGTTCCGATGGACGGACACAAAGTAATCCGCGTTCACCGCGTTTCCCTCCATAGCCTTCTGTACCGGGGATTCATACACATCCCGCGTCCTGGTATAATACACAGCCACATCGTTTTCTTCCAGAAGCCGCCCTATGGCAAGCGCCAGGGCCAGCGCGTCATCTTTCTCCTTCCTGCCCTGATAGACCGCGCCGGCGTTGCCGCCCCCGTGTCCCGCATCGACCACAACCAAAGGCATAAAAATACCCTCCGCATCTCCTTTCTGATAAGATATGCAGAGGGCTGCCGTTCCGTTCCTCCCGTCACAGGTCAAAATCCGCAAAATCACTGTGGATCTCTTCCTCCGACAGGCCGCCCCGGGCAAGCTCAAAGCTGTTGTCCCCCAGCAGCTCCGCCACCTGTTTCCCGGGATTCTGATACAGGATATTCAAAACTTCGATAAAATCACGGATGATCTCCCGGGGCGTGATGTGGGTCTCCGCTCCCACCCGGTTATACTCCACCGTGAGGAAATAGATCAGGTCCTCATGCGCAAGCCGCGGCTCATAATGATACAGCTGCGCGTGAATATCCCGCAGTTTTTCCACCAGGATGTACATTTCCTCCTGGGAGAGCATCTGAAGCCTTATGATGGGCGCCGTCAGGTCCCTGGCGTCCTCCGCGGAAAAATGCCCCTCCGCCAGACGGGAGCGCAGCGCCTCATAGCTGAACACGCCCCGGTATTTATCCTCGATGCACTGGGGCGTCCCGCCCATCAGGAAACCGATATGCCTGGCCTTCCCCTGAAGCACGTCATTGTACATCGTGAGGATCTTTTCATAATTGTTTGCCCGTGTGATGGCATTGGGGATCTTATAGATATTTACCAGCTCATCTATGATCACAAGAAGCCCCTTATAGCCTGCCCCCACCAGGAACGCGGCCATCAGCTTCAGGAAATCGTACCAGTTCTCATCCGTCACGATGAAACCGATCCCCAGCTCCTCCCTGGCTTCCCTCCGGGAGGCATATTCCCCCCGGAACCATTTCAGCACATTGGACTTCATGGCGGTGTCATCCTTCCTGTAAGCCCGCCAATAAAGGTCGATCGCCTTTGCAAATTCAAAGCCGTTTACCATCCCCTCCAGGCTGCCCGCCACAAACAGGGGGTCTTCCCTTCCGGCCTGCTCCAGCACCGCCACCTGGATACCCGAGATCCATTTTTCCAGGACCAGCGCCAGCGCACCTCCGTCCGGCTTGGACTTTGTGGAAAGGTTGCGGATCAGTTCCTTATAGGTAGCCAGGCCCTGGCCCTTTGTCCCCGCAAACCGCCGCTCCGGCGAAAGGTCTGCGTCCACCACCGCAAATCCCCTGGCGGTAGCGTAATTCCGGATCGTCTGCAGCAGAAAGCTCTTCCCGCTCCCGTACCTTCCCACAATAAACCGAAAGGAAGCGCTTCCCTCCTGGATCATCTCGATATCGTGCAAAATGGCCTCTATCTCTCTTGCCCGCCCTGCCGTAATATACTCAAGGCCCGCCCGGGGCACCACCCCGCCTTTCAGGGAATTGATCAAAATATTCGCAATCCTCGCAGGCACTTGTGTCGTCATCTCTCCTCCTTCAGCAGCTGCCGGACCTGTTCCCGATAATCCTCAAACACCGCAAATTCTTCATCCAAAAGGCTGTCTCCCATACAGTCCATTCCCATTTCGTTGATGCCGTCCGTCAGGACTTCAAGCATAATGCCCTGTCTATCGGCAAATTCTTTTAACCGGGCTTCCCGCCGGATCCCGTCTTCCTCCTCCAGGGCGATCCGAAGCGCCTCCCGCTTTTCCCGGCCAAGGGAGGCCCCCAGCATTTCCCAGGGGCTGCTGTTGGAGTCCTGCGCTTCTCGGGATTCGCTGCTGGATCCCTGTGTTTCTCGGGATTCATTATTGGATTTCTGCAATCCTTGGGGGTTGCCGCTGGTTTCCTGTGTTTCTCGGGTTCCCTGCCCTTGTAAGAGCGCCGCCGGGGCGGCAGGCTCCTCCGGCACCAGCAGCTTCTCCTGCGTCTGTTCCGCCTCCCGGCGGATCCTTTCCAGAGCCTCCCTGTCCACAAGGACCACTGTCCGCCTGCTCTCCCGATAAAAATCCGCCACCGCGCCTGCCACAATCTGTTCCAGGTCGATCCCCGCTTCCCTCAGCCGCCGGGTCACGGCGTCCGGAAGCAGGCCGAGCCCCGCGGTGAGCCTATAGCGATACCCGACAGCCTGTCTCAGCTCCGCCTCCATCCGTTTCAACAGATATGTGGCAAGCCGTTTCCCGCTTTCCGCCGCTATAGGCTTCCGATAAAACCACCGCCCCTGAACGCATTCGTAGACCTCACCGCCCGGCATATCCACCCTGCGATCCCCCTGACGCATCCAGGGATAAAACAACGCGTTCCGAAACGGCGTCCAGACAGCCATCGCCCCGGCCGGGATCGAGAACAGGCTTTCAAACTCGATTCCCTTCTCCCGAAACGCCGTCCGCAGCCTTTCCAAGAGGTAGGCGAAACAGCCGCGTATCATCTCTTCCGTGTCCTGACCGTAAAAACCGGACTTCCTGATATCATACCCCGACAGATCGCAAAACCGCTCAAATTCCCTCTCCCCTTCCCAAATCTCGGGATACCATTCTTCAAAGCCATGCTCCCGGACAAATTCCGTAAAGGGCTGCGGTATGCCGTAATAAATATGATAATCTTTCACCCATCCGGGCATATACTTGTCCACAGACGGCTCAAAACCCCTGGTCTGCTCCCAAAAAAGCAACAGCCTGTCCAGGCCCTCCTCCGGGCTCGCGACGCCGATATTATTCAAAAGCTCATAGAAATATAAATACACATAGGCCGGAGAAGTCTCCTCCGGCCTGCCCTCCCGCACCCGGGTCCGCCAGGTAAAATAAGTCCTAAGCTGCCCGTACCCCATCATCTGATAGCAGGGATAATACTCCCCACAAGGAACCGACTCCCGGTAGTCATCCCGGAACTCTTTCATAAACATGCCCTGATAATAAAAGGTCTCAGCCCGCTCCTTATGCTGTCTCTGCAGATTCCGGAAGCTTGTCCCCGAGAACACCATTACACGCCGTGCCCGACCAATATCCCGCATACGTTCAAATTGCTCCCGGATCTCATCCCGCTGGGGCGCCGCGATCTTCTCAGCCTCCGGAGCCTTCCGGACAGGCTCTTTCCCTTCCGCAGGCGCGGCGCCAAACTCCATTTCGTAAAATGCCCCTTCCATTCCTCTTTCCTGTTCCTGCCTCTCCGGCCGGCGGAGCCGCCTCTCACTCCGCCTTTCCAATGGCCTTTGTCTTCCATCTGCCTCTCACATAGAAGAAACAAGTAACCAACATACCTACGATCCAAGAGATCAGCATGGAGACGATCAGAAGCTCCTGCCGCCCGTTCGGGTACTCAGGCGACTTGGAGAGATACACCATCAGATAGGCTAACGGCACACGGAGGATAACCGTCTGGAATATGGAGATCCACATGGGAGTCATCGTATCCCCCGCTCCGCGCATCACGCCCGCAAGGCTCTGCAGCACCGCCATAGCCAGATATCCCACCGCAAGGATCCGCATCAGATGGAAGCTCAGATCCACCAGCTCCTGGGTGTCCGTGAAGATCCCCATAAGCTGTTTTCCCATCAGCAGGATCCCGCCGGTGATCACAGCCGACACTCCCAGCGCCAGGATCGTTCCCTGCTTCGCCCCCTTTGTCACCCTCTCATAGGCGTTTGCGCCCACATTCTGCCCCGCATAGGTGGTCATCGCCGACCCGAAGGAGAAATTAGGCATCATGGCAAAACCGTCCACACGCATGACGATCACATTCGCCGCAATAAATTGCTCGCCGAAACTGTTGGTGAGAGACTGCACCACGATCATGGACATGGACATGATCGCCTGGGTGACGCCGGAAGGCACTCCCAGCCGGATCACATTCATGGCATAGGGCGTATTCCACTTCAGATAACTGGGCTTCAGGTCAAAATAGTCCTTCATCCGATATAGCTTAAAGGCGCAGAGGATCGCGGAAACTGCCTGGGCGATACTGGTAGCCAACGCCACACCGCTGACGCCCATGCCGAATTTCACCACAAACAGCAGATCCAACCCGATGTTCAGGACACAGGCCACCACCAGGTAGATCAGCGCCGAGACGGAATCGCCCAGTCCCCTGAGCACACCGGACAATATGTTGTAATAAGCCAGCCCCGCCCCGCCGATAAACAGGATATAAAGGTAAGAAGCGCACCAGTCGATGATGCTATCCGGCGTCCGCAGCAGCTCCAGAAGCGGCCGGGTGATCAGCGTTCCCACCACCGCCACAAAAAGGGTGGCAAACAACATCAGCAGGATGCTGTTTCCGATCGTGTACGAAAGCCCCTCCCTGTTGCGGGAGCCAAAATACTGGGACACCATGATCCCCGCGCCGATGCTGATGCCCACGTACAGCACCAGAAGCAGATTCAGGATCGGCCCCGCGCTGCCCACAGCCGCCAACGCGTTATCTCCCACATATTTCCCGACTACGATGCTGTCTACCGTATTATAGAGCTGCTGGGCAATATTTCCCAACAGCATGGGGATCGTAAACAGCACGATCTTTTTCCAGGGCTCCCCCTCTGTCATATCCACCGGCCCAAAAAATCTTTGCAAAAAATGCATCTTCCCTTTTTCCCTTCTCTTTATCACAGATATCCCTATCTATCGGATGAAATTCGTCCTCTCCACGCTCTCTTTCCCGGGAAGCCCGAACCGCTCCCTGCCCAGGGCGATACTCTTTATGAGGAAAGCCATATTCGCGGCCAGTACCCGCATCGTCTGAAGCCCTTCCCGATCCTGCTTTGCCTCCCCTTGGGCGCTTCCGTGGACACTGTTCCAATACTGGCTGGAAGCCACAGGCATTCCGCAGATGGTAAAATACTTGTTCAGCTCGTCAAAAGTGGCGGACAGGCCGCCCCTTCTCGCCGCCACCACGCTTGCGCCAACTTTCATGGTCTTGTCAAAGTGGGTGCTGTAAAAAAGACGATCCAGAAGGGCGATCAGCGTTCCATTGGCGGAAGCGTAATACACCGGGCTGGCCAGCACAAGGCCGTCGGCCGCCTCAAATTTCGGCGCGATCTCGTTCACGCAATCGTCGAACTCGCACTTTCCCTTTTCATAGCAGGTACCGCATGCAATACAGCCGCGGATATCCTGGTTTCCCACCTGAATGATCTCCGTCTCTATCCCATCTCTCTGGAAGACCGTTTCCATCTCCTGAAGAGCGATCTGGGTATTTCCTTCCCTCCTCGGACTTCCGTTCAGCATCAATACTTTCATTGTCACACCTCCTGAATATTTCGTCTTCTCCTGTTCATGCGGCCCGCTCCGTCTGTCTCTACCATTTTAACACTCCAAAGGGCAGAAATCAATCTCCACCTGGCAGAACAAGCTCTGTTTGACGTCCATAACTGACTTATAGAAAATTTTGTTCAAAAACCCCATTGACATTTTGGAACAAAAAAATTAAAATAACAGAAAACGTGTAGCAAAACTGCGTAAATCCAGTTATTTGCCATACGTTTATTTTTTTGGACAAAAAGACAGCAGGAGGCAAACATATCATGGAAACGAATCAATTTTTAGGGGTGGAACGTATTGAAAGGTTAATGCGAAAATATTCCATTCCCTGCATCATCTCTCTTTTGGTCGGCGCTCTCTATAACATAGTGGACCAAATATTTATTGCAAACGCAGCTTATCTCGGCTCATATGGCAACGCGGCAAACACTGTCGTATTTCCGCTTACAGTTATTGCCCTTGCCATCGCCGTAATGGTCGGCGATGGCTGTTGCGCCTTTGTGAGCCTGAGCCTCGGCAAAAAAGAGTTCCAAAATGCGAAAAAAAGCGTAGGAAATTCCGTTGTGCTCATAATCGTCAGCAGCCTGGTTTTATGTGCCGTTTATCTGCTTTTCAGCGATCAGATCATCACAATGTTCGGCGGCACTATCAACATGGAAACATATAGACATTCCAAAGAATATTTTTTCTATATTTCACTGGGGATTCCGTTTTATATGTTCGGCCAGGCCATGAATCCCATTATCCGGGCTGATGGCAGCCCTAAGTTTGCAATGGTCTCGACCTTGTTGGGGGCGCTCCTAAACATAATCCTCGACCCTGTTTTTATCTTTATTTTCAAATGGGGAATGATGGGGGCCGCAGTTGCCACCGTATTAGGCCAAATCGTTACAGCCGCTTTATCCATCTGGTATTTAATAAACATGAAAACCATTAAACCGGAAAAAAGCGATTACCGCATGGACTTCCGCATTTCCCAAAAGACTCTTGTCCTTGGCATTTGCAGTTTCCTTTCTCAAATCTCCCTGGTTGCCGCTATGGCCGCCATCAACAACATGATACGGAAATACGGGGCGTTAGACCCGGTATTTGGACAGGATAAATACGCCCAGATCCCTATGGCGGTAGTCGGGATCGTCATGAAATTCTTCCAAATCGTTATTTCTGTCGTCATCGGCATGGCGGCGGGCTGTATCCCCATTGTAGGCTACAATATGGGCGCGGGCTTAAACGGCAGGGTAAAAGAACTGTTTACGAAACTACTGGCTGCCGAAGCAACTGTTGGATTAGCTGCGCTGATCATTGTTGAATTTTTCCCGAGACAGCTTATCGCTGTTTTTGGCGCGGCAAATGAGAGCATCTATTACACCGATTTTGCCGTGAAAGCATTCCGCATTTATCTGTGCATGATGATTTTAGCCTGTGTAAATAAGGCATGTTTCATATTTTTACAGGCTATGGGGAAAGCGGCGGCGTCTACCCTGCTTTCCATGGTCAGGGAACTGGTGTTCGGCGTGGGGTTTGCCTTATTATTACCCATAAAGTTTGGGCTGGACGGCGTCCTATATTCCATGCCCGTATCAGATATATTGACTTTTATGGTCACAATGTTCCTGGCTTTCCGTACCTATAGAGAACTTAGCGCAAAGGGAAAAACAATATAAAAATCTTTGTCCGGCGGCACTATCAATGCTGTAAATGTCTGACAAAAAGGGGCTGTCGCGCTAAGTAATTAGTGCGGCAGCCTCATTTTTGTGAAAAAATAACTGCCAGACCTCGAAAAAGTCTGGCAGTTGGTGTAAGATTAATGTATGATCAAACACATTAGCTT
>CANPYT010000070.1 GCA_947588705.1 uncultured Acetatifactor sp.
GAACAGGGCGTGGACATCGGCGAGAGGAACCTGACGCTTCCGGCCAGGGTAGAGCCCCGGACGGACACGGAATTTCTGCTGACCATTCAGGAGGGAAAGTTCCATCAGGTGAAGCGGATGCTCCAGGCGGTGGATAACCGGGTGCTGGCGCTGAAACGGGTGGCGTTCGGAGGGCTTTGGCTGGATGAGGGCCTGAAGCCGGGGGAGTATAGGAAACTGACGGCGCAGGAGGTGCAAAAGCTGTCTGAAAAGGCGCCTGGGACGGAAGGAACGCCGGATACGGCGCGAGAGGTAAAATGATATGAGACATGAAATGCTGGATGGGATAGAGGCGGTCATCTTTGACCTGGACGGTTCGCTGGTGGACTCCATGTGGATGTGGCATGCCATCGACATAGAATATCTTGGAAGATTTGGCATCCCCTTGCCGGATGACCTGCAGTCCAAGATCGAGGGGATGTGTTTCCATGAGACGGCCAATTATTTCAAAGCCAATTTCCCCATCCCGGACCCTGTTGAGAAGATCAAGGAAGACTGGAACAGGATGGCATGGGACAAATATGCCAACGAAGTGCCGCTGAAGCCCGGGATCCCGGAATTTCTGGAGGGCTGCCGGGCAAACGGCCTGCGGCTTGGCATCGCCACCAGCAATTCCAGGGAGCTAGTGGAAAACGTGGCATCCGTCCACGGGCTGAAAGATTATTTTTCCTGCATCATGACGGGCTGCGGGGTGGGCCGGGGCAAACCGGCGCCGGACATCTACCTGGCGGTGGCGCGGGAGTTGGGAACGGATCCGGCGAAATGCCTGGTATTCGAGGATATCATTCCGGGCATCCAGGCGGGAAGGAGCGCCGGTATGCGGGTCTGCGCCGTGGAAGACGAGTATTCCGCCGGGCAGAGGGAAGAGAAAAGGCGGTTGGCGGATTATTATGTGGAAGACTTTTACGGATTGTTCTCCTGAGATTTCCCTTTTCCCCTTCCCAAAGGCCGGGAAGCGGAAAAACTGCCGTTATGGATATAGGATGAACATTTTGGATTAGTTTGGCAGGAATAGGGAAAAGGCGCTTGGAATTGAGGGAGATCCATATGCAGTACAATAAAACGCAACGCCAGCTTCTGCTGTATGAAATTATTTTTAAAAGTCATGAGATTTTAATGCCGGAGGTGATGAAACGCCTCTCGGCGAGCAGGAAGACGATCCAGCGCGATATAGACGATCTTACCGATGCGGGGCTGGTCAAACTGAAATACGCGCGAAAGGACAACTCATACAGGAAGCGCGAAAGGACGGACATAGCCGACAGGATCAATGAGCCGGAAGGTACGCTGAGATATACGCATTTGAAAAAGCTCAGGCGGCTGGTTCGCTTTATGATCGAGTTGTCCGGCCTGGAGGATGTAAGCGGCCTGACCAGAGAAGACTATAGTCCAAGAAAACGCTATTTTGAAATGTTCCCGGACGTGTCGGAACGCACGAGAATGAGAGACTATAAGACGCTGAAGGAAATAGGATACAGCATCGAATGGGATGAGGCGTTCGGAGAGTATCACGCCACAGGGCATCTGTATGATGATGTTTACAGAGACGGCTTTGATGCTTTTTAATTTCGATTTTTATTTTCTTTGGGTTTTCCCCACAGCTCTGCTGCGGGGAGTTTTATTATCTGCAAGAAGATATGCCGGTAAGATGACCTTCTGCCAGAGAGCATTGTGCTATCATGGAGACAGACGAGAAGGAGGGAAGGGTATGGCAGACGGGATAGATGTGAAAAAATGGATCTGCTCAAGTCATATGGCGGAGTGGATCCGGGATAATGTCCTGCTCGACACGGCAAAGCTGATCGACTGCGTCTGTATTGCGCCGCACAGGACAATGCGGGAAAAACAGAAAGAATTAAAAAGACTGTATGAAAGCACAGAGGATGCTGCCTGCAGAGAGCTGCTGCAGGGCAGGATAGGAGGCATGGATGCGGTACTGTCTGCGGATTCTGCTGCGGCGTTCGGGCGGGAGAAGCTTTTTCGCATAGAGATTTGTTATAGGGGGCAGAAAGAGGAATTGCTGCCGGATCTGTTTTTTCCGACGCAAAGGGCGGCAATAGAAGCTTTTTTAGAGTACATAAAAAAGAATGTCCGGGAAAAAGGGGATACGGCTGCCCTGTACTGTGCGGCGGTCAGCGTATTGGCGCTGGAGACGGCAAAACAGCGGTATCAATGGGCCGAACAGTTCCTGGTGAGGTTTGACGGGGAGATTCTCTGCAGCAGGGAAACGATGGGCGATGAGTTTAGCTGCCAGCGGCTTCCCTATCCGTCGGGGACGATCCTTTCAAGCGGGTTTTCGCCTTTTCTGCCGCCGTTCAAAGGGGTGCTTGTCAATCAGGCGGAGCCGGAGGAAAGCGGTTTTGCGGAAAACGATTATGGACAGTGGCTGATCTGCCCGCAGGCTCAGGGGCGTACAGCGCACAACGGGATCCGCGTCGTCAATCTGACCGATTATTATGATCCGTTTTCAGATACGGTTGACTGTAATCTGCCGTATAAGCAGCTATTGTCCGTCTATGAGGGCGGATTGGGCGAGAAGGAGCAGTGGCTTGCACAGTTAAGCCAAATGGTGCGCGAGGATAAGACGGTGCTGAATAAAATGCTGCATGACAGACAGCCTGAACGCCAGGAAGATCCGGCCGCGCAAAGGCTGGCGTATGTGCGGTCGCTGAACCATTCTGCGGGTTAGGCTCAGTAAATTCCATAAATATTTTGGGGTCGGATAGATACTTTACGTGCCAGGAAAAAGATGAGATATGGGGAAGTCTGAAGATGAGGGAAGATGCGCAAATGTGTAAAAGGGATGCGGATGACAAAATGCGTGGAATTAGGAACGCAGATAACAATCGGTATAATTGCTCCATAGAAAATTTTATCAGGGACGAATATTCCATATGCAGGGAGGAACGGCAATACGCGGTATTTCTCTATAATATCCTGCGGAAGTATGGGAAGGGGCAATCCCGTGAAAAGCTGGCCGGCGAGGAAAAAGAGGATATTCTGGCAATATTGGAAGCCTGCGGGATCGAGGCGGACGATGACATAGAGTATGTCTTTTATGAAGCTACATTTATGCGGGATTTTTTTAAGAGGGAGCGTCGGTATTGCGCTGTAATAAAGAATAAGGCTTCTCTTGCCGATGTGCTGTTACAGAGAGACTATGAGAAGGAAGAGAAGACAAAAACGGACTTTAACCGCAGGCTGATCGAGTATGTATTTCAGTGGGCAGGCGGGGATCCGCCGGAAATGAATATGGAGAATGGTGATAAGGAGAGCGGTGAGGAGGATGCGTATCTGCGGTATAATTTAGGGAGAAATATTCCGAAGGAGTGTAGGGGTCTGGAAAAACTAGAAAAGGCAGAAGAACCAGAAACAGCAGGAAACGTAAGGGAAAAACTCAGAGCCATGATGAACTCAAAACCTGACATAGCTGTCATATATCAGAAGAACGGCCAAAGATACCTTTTATTTATAGAATGTAAATTTGAGTCTTCTGAAGGCAGATATGATTCGCTGTCACAAAGGGAGGTACAATATCATATTGCAGATTTTTTATGCGGATATTTGAATGAACGCAATTGCCAAGAGTACATAAAGGTGTCGGAAAAAATGAAATCGGGGCAATCGCGGATCGTCAGGTTCAAGCGCAGTGACAGAGGCGGGCAGGAACCGTGTCTTCCTGAAGAGGGAAACATTTTGATCAAAATGCTGATAGATTATAACGACAAGGTCTTTGACAGCCTTGACAACCTGTAAGGAAATCATTTGATGGAAAAACGAATGGGAGGTGCTTCATGAACGATCTGAAAGAGATTCGGAAACAGGCGTTAGCCGATCAGGATATCAGAAAAATTGTCAAAGAAAACAAAAATGAGATTAGAGAGGCGTATGAATTGGTTATGCGGCTTTCGTATCAGGCAAGGTCTGAGGGAGTGCTTGCCATGGAGTATGAGGCGGGGAGACTTGCGAAGGATATGCCGTTCTGCCGGGAGATCGGAAGCATGGTGAGGCTTGTGGCGGAGGGAACGGATCCAGAATTTGTGGCGGAATGGATGACGCTCCGGTTTATGAGCGAAAATTATCAGGGATTGGAAGCCCTTCTGTATTTTCTGTATGCGAGAGGGATCCTTATGATCCAGGGGGGCGTGAGCCTCTATATGATAGAGGAATTTTTCCAGGCGGTGATCCCCCAGGATATTTTGCCCCTTGACAGGTGGCAGCGTACCGGCATCGACCGAAAATTGAAAATGGTGGAAGAGATCAGGGAGACGTTATCAGAGCAGGAAAAGGCATGTCTTAAGAGCATATCCGAAGACCTGTCCAGCCTGACGGAAGCGGAATGGGATGACATACTGCAGACAAAAGCTTTTTACGCAATAGACAGGACGGTCCCGTATCTGGACGTGGAAACGCAGGCGTTAGTGCGGTCTCATGTGAATGAGGGCAGGTATTACGCCATCATGCAGTCCATAGCGGCCATTGAGGAGCAGGAGATCTGTCAATGTCATGAGAAATTGAAACTGCTGATAAACGAAATGCGCACAAAGCCGGAATATAAGGGGATATTGTCAGGGATTCCCAAGTTAAATGAAGAGAAAATGCGGGCGCTGGTCGCGAAACTGGACGTGCAGACGGTCGCGCTTGCGCTAAAGGGGGAGCCCAAAGAAATTTCCGAGTGTTTCTTTCGGAATATGCCGCTAAGAATAAAATATAGAGTACAGGATGAAATAGAATATATGGGCCCGGTGCGCATATGCGACGTGGAGGAAGCCCAAAGAAAAATCCGTTGTTTGGCAGAAAGGGAAGCGCGGTAATGACAGACATTAAGGTTTATAACGGAAATCAGATCGGCGGATGTATCACAGTGATAACCTCTTCCGAGGGAAAGGTCATGATTGACTTTGGCTCGAATCTGCCCGGCGCGGAAGGGGCGGATCTCGCGTTTGACTGGGAGGCGGGGAACATAGACGCCGTCCTTTTTACGCATTACCACGGCGACCATATCGGAAGGTTTAAGGAAATACCTCCCAGCATACCTGTATATATGGGCAGAGTAACCAGACAGGTCATGACGACGATTGCAAAGTACACAAAAGACACGGAAGCGCTTCAAATACTGCAGGATGACAGGAGGGTGCATGAGGTCAGGGCGGCGGAATCCTTTGCGGTCAAGGACATCCGTATCACGCCCTATCTGGTTGACCATTCCGCCTATGACGCCTATATGTACCTGTTGGAAACGCCGGATAAGACGATCCTGCATACGGGCGATTTCAGGGGGCATGGATATCGCGGGAAAAATCTGGTCGAAATGATAAAAGGATACATCCGCCGCCGCGGAAAGCGGAAGGTGGACGTGCTGCTCATAGAAGGTACCATGCTGAGCCGCTTGACGGAAAAAGCATATTCTGAAGCGGATATGTTAAAAGACTGCACTCGGCTTTTCAGGGAACACAAGTATGTATTCCTGATCTGCTCCTCAACGAATGCGGATACGCTGGCAACCTTTTATCAGGCGGCGCGGCGCAATCGGATCAAAATGTTTGCCCACCCTTATGTCTGTGAACAGATCGGCCATTTCAGAGAGGCGGCTGAATACTGGGAAAGCGCAAATAAAAGCCGTGAGGCGGACGGCGGCTATCATGGGCCGTATGATTTCAAATACGTATATCCCTATGCCCCCGCGAAAGTCATTCCCGCTTATGGCGATTTGCAAAAAGACATCACGCAGGAAGAAATCATGCGCAGGGATGGCTTTTGCATTGTGATCAAGGCGGATGGGCCATATAAAAAGTGGATCGAACGATTCAGGGATTTAGATCCGATCGTAGTCTATTCTATGTGGGAAGGCTACCTGAACCCGGAACATAAGGCATATAACGAAAAATATAAGGCATTTCTCGACTCGTGCGGCCATGTGCAGTATATGCATACAAGCGGCCACGCGACGGCAGAGCTGATCGCCGAGGTGATCAACGCGGTGGAACCCCAGGAAAGCATTTATCCGATCCACACCGAAAACGCGAAAGAGCTGGAACATCTGAATATCAAAGAGGAACTGCGGGGGAAGATCCGGTATGAGTAAAAGCAAAATAGGGATGCAAAAAGGAACCGTTAAAAAATGAGCATATATGTAATGAGCGATATTCATGGCTGTTATGACGCCTTTCTTTCCATGCTGGCGAAGATCTGTCTTTCCGATACGGACGAGCTGATCCTTGCGGGGGATTATATAGACAGAGGAACGCAAAGCTACGAGATGCTTCAATGGATAGGGCGGTTCCCGCCCAATGTGTGCGTATTGCGCGGGAACCATGAAGAAGAGTTTGCGGCTTATGTGGATCTGATGCTTATGCTGGACCGCAGGGAAGGATTGGACACCGATTATTCTTCCCCTGAGGATCTGGCGGCGTTATACCATTCTGTGAGATACTGGATAGGCCATAATATGCCGACAGGCCGATGCCTCGACGTCTTCGACGTATATGGCACGATAGAAAGCCTGTCGCAACAGAAGGAGATCACTCTTGGCGATCTGTGCGGATGGGCTGAAATGATACGAAAAATGCCCTATTTTAAGGAGCTGGATGTGGGCGGCAGGAGATGTGTCATCGTACATGCCGGATATCCGGAAGGAAATGGGAAAGCGGCGGAGGGATTTGAAAGCAGGGAACAGTTTTACCTTTATGCCAGAGAGGAAAGCATCCGGTCAGGCGGAGTGAAAAACGGAATGGTTATTGCCGGACATACGCCGACGATACTGAAAGAGGAATTTGCGTACCATGAGGGAAAGGTATTCCGCTTTTACGATGTAAAAAAGGACTGCGTTTTCTACAACATTGACTGCGGCTGCGTATTCCGGAATATCCGGCCGGAGGCGAGGCTGGCCTGTCTGCGGCTGGAGGATGAGAAGATTTTTTATGTCTAAGTGCCTGCCGCTATATGCCAATAAGATGTCCTTTATAGAGACCGCCCTATGCTAAAATGTGTCTGTAAGATTTACAGCACCTTGAAAACTGCATAGAGGGGAAACGGAAGAGACGCGGCAGAACCGAATGAAAAGGAGAGAGCGAATGGAAAATAAAAATCAATATGGTGTGCAGGTCGGAGACATTTTCAGCCAGTATAATGGTCATGAGGACTGGAGAGGCTACAGCTTCTATCAGGTGGTGGCCCTGCGGGGGAAAACCCAGGTGGAGGTAAGGGCGATCGGGAGCAAAAGGATTGCGTTTGACGGGAATTATGAGGAGATCGTCCCTGTTCCGAATGCATGGGTATCGGAGGAAAGCCTTGTCCGAAAAGTACAGGAGGGAGGGGAAAATTACAGGGCGTACATCAGGATCTCGTCCGGCTGGTATTGCAGCGGCGCTTTTTTACGGGATGACGAGCAGTATCTGACCTGGACGAACGGCCCGAGCATGGCGTATTATTTTCGGGAATATAACCCGGAGCTTGCGGCGCAGCTTCATCTGGAGGACGGTTCAGGAGTTTATGCGGTGGATAAACCGTTTGTATCCATGGGCGACGACTGCCCGGCGCTGATCCGATATCCGGATGGCCGGGAGGAGAAGGTGATCTTAAGGGAACTGCTTCATTATGAAGAACAGATGCAGCTTTATAAAAAGTTTAATTCCGTAGGGTGAGGGATAGACCCACAGTGATAAATGCCGCTCATTCCGTTTTTCCCCCGCTTCACCCGGGCGCAATTTGCCTGCGAAAAGCGTTTTTGCCTTATTGCGGACCGACAAGGCCGGTGAATAGTTTCAGTATCACTTGATATATGGCTTCTTTCTGTGCTACAATCAGAAGGGAGCGGCAGAGAGGAGAGGAGAGGAGCGCCTTTTTCCATGCCGCGCCGAAAATCATGGGCCGGAGGACATGGATATGTATAAAGACGGAAAGATCTATATGGGGCTGGCCGACGATGGGCCGGTGACCATGCAGCTTAATATGAGCAGCCGGCACGGCCTGATCGCCGGGGCCAGCGGTACGGGAAAGACCGTCACCATGAAAGTGATGGCGGAATCCTTTTCCGACGCCGGGGTGCCCGTGTTTCTCTGCGACATCAAAGGAGACGTGTCCGGGCTGGCGGCGGAAGGCGTAAGCTCGGAAAGCATGGAGCAGCGCATCGACCGGTTTGGGATCCGGGATCTCTTTCGGTATCAGTCCTACCCGGTGTGCTTTTGGGATATTTATCAGGAAAACGGCCATCCTGTCCGGGCTACGGTCTCCGACATGGGCCCGGACCTGCTGGCCCGGATCCTGAATCTGACGCCGGCGCAGGAGGGCGTTTTAAACATCATGTTCCGGATCGCGGATGACAGGGGGCTGCTGCTGACTGATCTCAAGGATCTGTGCGCGCTCCTAACCTACGTCTCCGGGCACAAAGAGGAATATGTCTCCGCCTACGGGACCATGTCCACCCAATCTGTGGGAGGGATCCTGAGAGCGCTGATCCCTTTGGAGGATCAGGGCGGGGATCTGTTTTTCGGGGAACCGGACCTGGATATTATGGATTGGATGAGGACGGCTCCCGACGGCCGTGGGGTGATCAATATCCTGGACAGCGTGAGGCTGGTGCGGAATCCGACGCTTTACGCCAGCTTCCTTTTGTGGATGATGGCGGAGCTCTTTGAGCGGCTGCCGGAGGCGGGGGATCTGGAAAAGCCGAAACTGGTGTTCTTTTTTGACGAAGCCCACATGCTTTTTGCGGACGCGCCCAAGGCGCTGGTCCAGAAGATCGAGCAAGTGGTGAAATTGATCCGTTCCAAAGGGGTAGGGATCTATTTTGTGACCCAGAGCCCCGGGGATATCCCGGACAGCGTCCTGGCCCAGTTAAGCAACCGGGTACAGCATGCGCTGCGGGCTTACACGCCCTCCGAACAAAAAGCGGTGCGGGCGGCAGCCCAGTCCTTCCGTGCGAATCCTGCTTTTAAAACGGAGGACGCGATCATGGAACTGGGAGTGGGCTGCGCGATCACCTCGTTCCTGGATGGACAGGGTGTGCCATCCATGGCCACAAAGACCGCCGTCATTTGCCCGCAGAGCTTGATGGGGCCTGTGGAGGAGGAACGGCGCAGGCAGCTGATAGCTGCGGACGGCATGGGAAAATATGATCTGTCCGTGGACAGGGAATCCGCATACGAGGTATTGGACCGTCAAAGGGAGATGGACGAGAAGGAGGAGGCGCTGCAGCGGGAGCGCGAGCAGCTGGAGAAAGAAAAGGAGGCTTTTGAAAAGCAGAAGGCCAGGGAGGAAGCTGCGGCGCAGAAGCAGAAGGAAAAGCAGGCCGCGGCAGCCCAAAAGAAGAAGGAAAGAGACGCGGAAAGGCGCAAAAATCAGATCGAGAGAAATCTCATCAACACCGGCGCCCAGATCCTGAAAAGAGGGATCCTGAATACGCTGTTTAAGTAGACTCGCAGGGAAGCCAGATGGCTGGGTCGAAAGTCACGGGCGTTTTCCACCAAAGAGGAGGAACGTGGAAAGGAAAAAATCTTTATGTTTGTGAAGAAGGAACTGACAAGAAAAGACGGTATCGGCAAAGCGTCCCTGATCCTGCTGAACGTGGGCTGCGTGGTATCCCTGGCCATAGTGGTCTTTCCGCTGCTCTGGATCGCGCGATATGATTATCCGTCGGCGGACGACTGGAGTTTTGGGATGAGAGGGTATCATGCCCTGAAGGCTGGCGGCGGTTTGTTTGATGTCCTGGTCGCTGCCGTGAAAAGCGCAAAAGATGCGTATCTTACAAGCGACGGCCGGTTCGGGAATGACTTTATCGATTCGCTGCAGCCCGGGATCTGGGGAGAAAAGTATTATGCCCTCACCCCATGGATATTGATCGGGATGTTGATCGTCTCTGAGATGGTCTTATTTCGTTTTGTGATCCGATACAGCGCCCGGAACAGGGGCCCTAACTGGCTGTGGGTTCCCGCCTCTGCCCCCATGCTGGTAATCCAGATCCTGTATACTCCGTCTCCGGTGGAAAGTTTTTACTGGTATACAGGCGCGATGAACTATTCGTTTATCTATGGGCTTTCGCTGATCCTGATGGTACTGTTTTTCAAATTGGGAACGAGGAGATACGGCAGCCGCTTACAGAGGATACTGCTCAGCATAGCTGCTTTCGTTATTGCGATATTTATTGGAGGAGGCAATTTTTCCACAAGCCTTTCCACCTTATTGTCAGCCTGTTTGATAATATTACTGTTCCTTTTGCAAAAGGACAGCGGATTCCTGCGGAGGACATGGTTTATCCCTTTGGTGATCGCTGCCAGCTTTGTGGTCTGTTTGCTGTCTCCCGGCATGATGAAAGCGAATGCGTTTCGTATGACGGAAATGGGGAATCCCATGTTTGCTGTCTGGAAATCATTAAGCAGCTCCGCCTGGGTTTTATTTCGATGGACGCAGAACAAAGCGGTGCTGCTCATGCTGGCCTTTGTGGCTCCTTTCCTTTGGAAGGCGGCGGAAAACATGGAGTTTTCTTTCAAATATCCCCTGTTGTTTACGCTGCTGACATTTGGAATCTACGCCTCACAGTCAATGCCGGATTTTTATACCAGCGGGCATTTGGGCGGATATCGGCAGATCGTAATTCTTTATTACAGCTATCTGGTTTGGCTGGTAGGGAATGTTTTTTATTGGATTGGCTGGTGGGGGGGCAAATTGAGGAAGTCAAAACAGGATAACGGAAAAACAAGTGCCGAACGGCTCTCCGGAACGCGTCTGCTTGCTTATTGCGGGGTACTTGGTATTGCGCTGGTCTCTGTCATTTACCTTGATAAAACAAATATCTCCGGTTATAAGGCGTACCGCGACTGGCGGCAGGGGTTAGCGCAGCAGTATGCGGAAGAATGGGAAAACAGGCTGAAAATCCTGCATGACGAGGACATAAAGGAAGTGGAATTTCAGTTCCTGGCCTATTATCCGTGGACACTTTTTTACTTGGAATTACAGGAGGACGAAAGTGACGTCACCTATTGGATCAACGATGTCTGCGCCTCTTATTATGGCAAAACATATGTCCACATCAGCAGGCCGGATGATGGGGAAAGATCGAAAAATAAGGTTGACGATCCGGGATCCGCGGCGACGCACAAAGACCCTGATGATTATGAAATGGCCGCCGATACGCCGGGGCCAGAGGAAAGATGAGAAAGGGCATTGGGAAGAAATTAGGGAAAGGGATGCAGGTATGAACGTAATTGTGATCACCGGGGCCTCCTCCGGAATGGGGATGGAGTTTGCGCGGCAAATGGATATGGCATTCAGCAACGTGGATGAATTTTGGCTGATCGCCAGAAGCCGGGATAAGCTGACACAACTGGCAAAAGAACTGGTGCACAGGGCCAGGGTGCTTGCCATGGATGTGACGGAAGAGCAGGGGATGGACAAGCTGGAGGAAACGCTGAGGGAACAGGGCGCCGTGGTACGGATCCTGATAAACTGTGCCGGATATGGGATTATGGGCCCCTTTGAAAAGCAGGACAGGAAACGGGCCCTGGGCATGATCCGCCTCAACTGCGAGGCGCTGACGGACATGACATATCGCCTGATCCCTTTTATGAGGAGGAACAGCCGTATCATCCAGCTTGCCTCCAGCGCCGCCTTTATGCCCCAGCCGGATTTTGCCGTATATGCCGCCAGCAAGGCATATGTGCACAGCTTTTCCCAGGCCGTCGGCGCGGAGCTCAGGGAGCGGGAGATCTATGTAACCAGCGTCTGCCCCGGCCCGGTGGACACTCCTTTTCTGGATATTGCGGAAAAGGACGGCTCCACACTGGCCATAAAGAAGCTGGCCATGGTCGGGCCGGAGCGGGTGGTGGACCTGGCGCTGCGGGATTCCTATTACAGGCGCCCGGTTTCCGTCTGCTCCCTGCCTATCCGTGCGTTTCGCTTGACGGCCAAGCTGCTTCCCCACAGCCTGCTTCTGAAAGCGGCGGACGCCATGAAAAATCTCTGAGACGGCCGGGGCCGGACAGGGATCGGGGAAAGCTTACTTTGGGAACAAAGGCTTTTAGACAGGAAGACAGGAGAACTTATGCCATGCAGCTTATGAGAATGTTTTCTACCGCCAACGCAAAGGGAACGCAGAATTATCTGGATTCCCAGCGGAAATATGAACTGCTGCGGACCCTGCTTTATTTTTTCATCCCCATAGCTCTTTTTATAGCCGGGATGATGCAGACGGAGGCAGGGATCCAGCCGGATAAAAGGGGATTTGCCCTGTTCCTTGCCGGCCTTAAGGATTCGGAGAGCAGGGGCAACCTGCTCAGTATCGTAGCGGTGCTGGGATTGCTGCCGGCCAGCAAGAGCCTGGTCAGCATGGTGATGTTCCTGCGCTTCCACAGCTTCAAAGGGGAAGGGGCGCGGCGGGCCGGAGAGGCCGGAGAGGGGCTGGCGGTACTCTATGACTGTGTCTTTACTTCCTATAAAAAGAACTTTGTGGTGGGCCACCTGGCGGTGCGGGGAAACACGGTGTGCGGTTATTCCGAACAGGAGTCCTTTGACGAAAACGCATTTTACAGGCACATTGACGAGCATCTGAAAATGGATGGACATAAGGCAGTCACGGTGAAGGTGTTCACAGACCTGGATAAGTACGCGGAACGGCTGCGGCAGATGCGCGTACTGGAGGAGGAACCGGAAAAGACGGCCGCCGTGATCGCCACATTAAAAAGCGTGATGCTCTGAGAGGAGAGATCCCATGCAGGCAGTGACGATCGGGAACAATCAGGCCGGCCAGAGGCTGGACAAATTCCTGCGCAGGCTTCTTCCTGGGGCCGGTTCCGGTTTTCTGTATAAGATGCTGCGCAAAAAGAATATCACCCTGAACGGGAAAAAGGCGGAGGGATCCGAACTGCTGGAGCAGGGGGATGTGATCCGGATCTTTTTCTCCGACGAAACTTTTTCCGGTTTTTCCCAAAAGACAGGGGAACCGCTGCTCCGGGAGGAAGAGGCGCTAAGGGAGTATGCCAGGGCTTACCGGGAACTTACAGGCGTGTCCATAATCTATGAGGACGAACATATCCTGATCCTGGACAAGCCTGCCGGGATGCTGACCCAGAAGGCGGAAAAAGGGGATCACAGCCTGAATGAGTGGATGATCGGGTCTCTGTTGGAGCGGGATCCGGCATTCCGGGCCGCTCTGAGAGAGTTTCACCCGTCCGTCTGCAACCGCCTGGACCGAAACACTTCCGGCCTTGTGCTGTGCGGCAAGTCCCTCCCCGGCCTGCAGTTTTTGAGCCAATGTATCCGGGAGCGCACCGTCCGCAAATTTTACCGCACCATCTGCCTTGGACAGATACGGGAGCCGGCCCATGTAAAAGGGTATCTGAAAAAGGAGGAACGCGGGAACCGGGTGACGGTCTCCCCGGCGGAGGCCGGAAACCTTGCGTGGCTTCCCGGCGGAGGGAAGAAATCTCCGGCGGAGGCCGGAAACTTTGCGGAACTTCCCGGCGGAGGGAAGAGATCTTCGGCGGAGGCCGGAAGCTTTGCGGGGCTTCCCGGCGGAGGGAAGGGTTCCCCGGGGGAATACATCGAGACCGCGTACCGGCCTCTGTGCGTCAATGACGGATATACCCTTCTGGAAGTGGAACTGATCACGGGAAAGCCCCATCAGATCAGGGCCCATCTGGCGGCTGCGGGGCATCCGCTGGCCGGGGATTTCAAGTACGGGGACAGGGATTCCTGCAAACGGCTGCAGCGGGCTTTCGGACTGGAGCATCAGCTGCTCCACGCCTTTCGGGTCGAATTTCCGGAGAGCACGTCATCCGCGGGCACGGGGGTCAGCGGGAAAACGTTTACCGCACCCTGTCCGGGAGCGTTTGAGGAGATCCGCCGGGCCCTTGGATTATCATAAGCGGAAGGAAAACATATGGCAACCTGGAATTCCCGCGGGCTCAGGGGCTCGACCCTTGAGGACATGATCAACCGCACAAACGAAAAATACAGAGAGTCAGGGCTTGCGTTGATCCAGAAGGTGCCGACCCCGATCACTCCCATCAAGATGGACAAGGAGCACCGCCAGATCACCCTTGCCTATTTTGAACAGAAGAGCACGGTGGACTATATCGGCGCGGTGCAGGGGTATCCTGTGTGCTTTGACGCCAAAGAGTGTGCCACGGATACCTTTGCCCTTCAGAATATCCATCCCCATCAGGTGGATTTTATGAAGGATTTTGAAAAGCAGGGCGGTATTGCTTTTTTCCTGATCTACTATACGCACAAAGATATTCTGTACTACCTTCCCCTGGAGATCTTGATGCTTTTCTGGAACAGGGCGAAAGAGGGCGGACGAAAAAGTTTCCGCTACGAAGAGCTGAACCCGGAATACATTCTCCCCCAGAAGCATGGGATCATGGTCCCTTATCTGGATATCCTTCAGAAAGACCTGCTGGACAGAGAGTAGATCTGCCGCCAGACATGACGGAAAATTCGTGCGAGCGCAATTTTCTGTCAGATCAGGTGGCTGGCTGAACTGTTACCCGCAAATTCATAGAAATCTCATCGAAATGATTTCGGTCTTGACAGACGCTGCCATTTTCGTTATACTACAGATTAGTTTATTTCACTGCCATGCTAATACGGTAGCACTTTAAAGTGTGAAAGTGCATTATATGGGAATAAAGGATAGGATGAC
>CANPYT010000071.1 GCA_947588705.1 uncultured Acetatifactor sp.
AACCGGGAGAAATGAAAGAGAACCGGAAGGAATAGAAGAGAACCGGGAGAAAATGAAGGAACCCGGGAGAAATAAAAGGGAAAACCGGGAGAAAACCGGAAGGGATAAGAGGGAGCGGCTATGGATTTAACGGAACTTCGCCGGCAGCTTGACGAGATCGACGAACAGATCGTAAAACTATATGAGCAGCGGATGGATATCTGCGGTCAGGTGGCGGAATATAAGATCAAGACGGGCAGGAAAGTGTTTGACAGGCAGCGGGAGACAGAAAAGCTTGCCAGTGTCAAGGCTCTGACCCATAACGAGTTTAACAGCCACGGCATAGAGGAACTTTTTGAACAGATCATGTCCATGAGCAGAAAACTTCAGTATCAGCTTCTGACGGCTCATGGCAGTATGGGAAAACTGCCGTTCATCGGCGTGGACCGGCTGGAGACGGAGAACGCCAGAGTAGTCTTCCAGGGGGCGGAGGGCGCTTATTCCCAGGCAGCCATGCTTCAATATTTCGGGGAGACGGTGAGCAGCTTTCATGTGGACACCTTTCGGGACGCCATGAGCGCTATCGACGAGGGAAGCGCGGATTTTGCCGTGCTCCCCATCGAAAATTCCACGGCTGGCATCGTCAATGAGATCTATGACCTGCTGCAGGAATATGAAAATTACATAGTGGGGGAACATATCATTAAAATAGAACATTGTCTGCTGGGCCTGCCGGGAACGAGCCTGTCCCAGATCAAAACGGTGTATTCCCATCCCCAGTCGCTGATGCAGAGCGCCAGGTTTCTGGCGGATCACGACTGGCAGCAGATCAGTATGCAGAACAATGCCTTTGCCGCCAGGAAAGTGGCGGAAGAGGGGGATCCGACCCAGGCGGCCATCGCCGGGGAACAGGCGGGAAAGGCTTACGGCCTGGAGATCCTGCAGAAGGGCGTGAACCAGTCCGGCTCCAATTCCACAAGATTCATCATTGTGACGAACCAGAAGATTTTCCGCAAGGATGCAAAGAAGATCAGCATTTGTTTTGAGGTGCCTCACGAAAGCGGCTCCCTGTACCACATGCTGTCTCATTTTATTTACAACAACCTGAACATGACGAAGATAGAGAGCCGTCCCATTGAGGACAGGAACTGGGAATACCGTTTCTTCATCGACTTCGAGGGGAATCTTGCGGACAGCGCGGTAAAAAACGCGCTGAGAGGGCTTCGGGAGGAAGCGCGGAACATGAAGATCCTGGGGAATTATTAAGCGGGGGAGAAAAGACGGCGGATTTGCCGTGCGCCGAAAAAGGCGCGGAAATGGGGAAAAAGTGAGAGAAGAAGAACTGATCGTATACAGGAAGCTGACCGAGGAGCCGCTGTTTAGGAAGATGGGCTGTCTGTTGGAACAATGGGAGGCCGGGGCGGCGGAGCGGCGGACGAGGGAAGAGTGCAGGGGGATGCTCTACGATATCCTGCACGGGCTGATCGAGCTGGCCGACAGCCGGGGATTTCATGGCAATCTGTGGCACTGTTACCTGGCGGATCTGCTGGTGAACGACGAGAATGGCTACAGCCGGGGCTGTGAGGGCCGGGGCGGCTTCCTCGGAACGCTCAACGATGCCGTGCTGCATGATATGGTCATCCTGAAGGAACTTTACGATTGTGATTTCGCGCCCATGGCGGCGGCTCTGGGGGTGCCGGAGATTTCCCTGATCCAGCATTATGAGAGCAGCAGCCGGGAGAGCCGGGTCTACAACCGGAGGATCTGCGCCAGGATCTGCGAGCTGGCGGAACAGTTCAGCCAGGACCGCACGTCGGCTCAGATGAAGGATACGCTGACGCATTTTTACCGGGAATATGGCGTGGGAAAGTTCGGCCTGCACAAGTCTTTCCGGGTGGTGCATGACGAGGGCGGGGTGCGCATCGAGCCGATCTTAAACATCGCCCACGTCTGCCTGGACGATCTGGTGGGGTACGAGATCCCAAAGAAAAAGCTGACGGACAACACCGACGCCTTTGTGGCGGGGAGGAAAGCCAACAACTGCCTGCTGTTTGGAGACGCGGGAACAGGCAAGTCCTCCTGTATCAAGGCTATTGCCAATGAATATTTTGAGAAGGGCCTACGGATCATAGAGGTGTACAAGCACCAGTTCCAGGATCTGAACCAGGTGATCAGCCAGATCAAAAACCGCAATTACAGGTTTATTATCTATATGGACGACCTGAGCTTTGAAGAGTTTGAGATCGAGTATAAGTACCTGAAGGCGATCATAGAGGGAGGGCTGGAGAAAAAGCCGGAAAACGTGCTGATCTACGCCACATCCAACCGCCGTCATCTGATCCGGGAAAACTACCGTGACAAGGAGGAGATCCGTCAGGATATGCATACCAGCGATACGGTGCAGGAGAAGCTGTCTTTGGTCCACCGATTCGGCGTCACCATCTATTTCGGGGCGCCCGACAAAAAGCAGTTCCAGGAGATCGTCAGGGTACTGGCCCGGCGCGACGGGGTGGCGCTGTCGGAGGAGGAGCTGCTTTTGGAAGCCAACAAATGGGAGCTTTCTCACGGGGGCCTGTCCGGAAGGAGCGCCCGTCAGTTCATTGACTATCTTCTGGGCATGGAAAAGGAGGCGCATCAGAGTTGAGTGTAAAAACTTTCGCGGCCATTGATGTGGGAAGCTTTGAGCTCACCATGAAAATATTTGAGTTTTCCGGAAAAAACGGGATGAAGGAGATCGACTGTATCCAGAGGCGTCTTGACCTGGGTACCGACACTTATTTCAACGGAAAGATCAGCATCGGAAAGATGGATGAGCTCTGCAGGACCCTGAACGAGTTCCAGGAGCTGATGCATGCCTATAAGGTGGATGGCTACAGGGCATACGGCACCAGCGCCATCCGGGAGACGGAGAACACCACCATTGTCCTGGACCAGATCGCGCAGCGCACGGGTATCAGGATGGAAGTGCTGAACAATTCCGAACAGCGTTTCCTCGGCTATAAGGCGCTGGCGGCCCGGGGAGAGATCTTCAGCCGCATTATCGAGGAGAAGACGGCGGTGCTGGACATCGGCGGAGGCAGTATCCAGCTCTCCCTCTTTGACAATGACACGCTGGTATCCACGCAGAACCTGCTGCTGGGCGTCCTGCGCATTCAGGAGTACCTGAACCGCTTTGACGTGAAGAGCTATCAGGCGGACAACCTGATCGACGAGATGGCCATGGCGCAGCTGAGTATTTATAAAAAGCTGTTCCTGAAGGATCGGGAGATACGGAACCTGATCGTGATGGACGATTATATTTCCCCCTGCGTGGTGCGGAGGAACGGCGGGAACGCCATGCTGGAGGTGGACGATTACGTGGCTTTTCAGAGGCAGATCCACTCCGGCAGCACCACACGGGCAGCGGCGGCCCTGGGCGTTTCGGAGGAGAAGGTGCCCCTGGTGTATATCAGCTCCCTTCTGGTGGAGCGGATCGCCACCCTGATGGAGGCCAAAAAGATCTGGGCCCCCGGGGCAACGCTCTGCGACGGGATTGCCTACGAATATGCGGAAAAAAATAAGCTGCTGCGGGGCGAACATGACTTTGAGAAGGATATCGTGGCATGCGCCGCCAGTATCAGCAGCCGCTACCTGGGGAGCAAAAGACGGTCGGAGACCCTGGAGCATATCTCCACTGTCATTTTTGACAGTATGAAAAAGGTACATGGCATGGGGCGGCGGGAACGGCTTTATCTCCGGCTGGCCTCCATCCTCCATGACTGCGGCAAGTATATCAGCATGGTGAACATAGGGGAAAATTCGTACCAGATCATCATGGCGACCGAGATCATCGGGCTGTCCAGGCTGGAGCGGGAGATCGTGGCAAATGTGGTGCGTTTCCATTACAGCAAGTTTGTGTATTACAGCCAGCAGACAGGGGAAAACAGGCTGGACCGGGATTCCTACCTGATCGTGGCAAAGCTGACTGCAATCCTGCGGCTGGCCAGCGGCCTGGACCGAAGCCACAAGCAGAAGCTGACAGGCTTGAAGGCGTCGCTGAAGGACAACCGGCTTGTGCTGACGGTGGACACACAGGAGGATATCACGCTGGAGAAGGGATTCTTCCATGTGCGGGAGGAGTTTTTCAGGGAGGTATACAGCATTGAGCCGGTGCTGAAACAGCACAAAAATCTATAGGGAAATAGCGGGAAAGGATCCGCGGGGGAGCGGGGCATGAGAGCTTCCAGACAAATTTCAGGGCGCGGAACGTATGGCAGGGAGAGGGAATGGAAATGGCGGAGATCGATTTTGGCAATACAAAATATTATACCAACAGGGAGCTGAGCTGGATCCTGTTTGACCACAGGGTGCTGAATGAGGCCCGGAACAAGGGCATTCCTTTGTTTGACCGGCTGAAATTCCTAAGCATAACCGCCTCCAACCTGGATGAGTTCTTTATGATCCGGGTGGCGTCGCTGCAGGACATGGTGAACGCGGGTTACAGCAAGTGCGATATTGCGGGGCTGACTCCGGCGGAGCAGTTAAAGCTTCTGGATCCGGCCATACATCAGCTTGTGGACCTCCAGTATTCCACCTACAACCGGACGCTCCTGCCCCAGCTGCGCCAGAACGGCCTTCAGATCATCCGCCAGCACGAGGAACTGACGGCGGAGGAGGCCGCCTTTGTGGATCGCTATTTTGAGGAAAATGTATATCCCGTGCTGACCCCCATGGCGGTGGATTCCTCAAGGCCCTTCCCGCTGATCCGGAACAAGACGCTGAATATCGCCGCCCTGGTGCACAAAAAGGGCGGGAAGGGAGAGCTGGAATTTGCCACGGTGCAGGTGCCCGGGGTATTGAGCCGCATCGTGCGGCTGCCCTCTCAGGGGGATGGCAGCAAGATCATCCTGCTGGAAGAGGTCATTGAGCGGAATATGCATAAGCTGTTCCTGAATTACGATATTGTCTGCGCCCATCCCTACCGCATTATGCGGAACGCGGACCTGACCATCGAGGAGGACGAGGCGGCGGACCTTTTGAAGGAGATCGAAAAGCAGCTGAAAAAACGGCAGTGGGGAGAGGCTATCCGCCTGGAGGTGGAGGCGGATATGGATAAGAGGCTCTTAAAGATCCTGCGGGAAGAGCTGCACATCGAAGAGTCGTATCTGTACCGGATCGACGGGCCTCTGGATCTGACAGTGCTTATGAAGCTGTACGGGCTGGAGGGATATGACCATCTGAAAAGCCCCGGCTACACGCCGCAGCCAGTACCGGAGCTGCCAGCGGGCTGTGATATTTTTGAACAGTTGCGGAAGGGGGATGTGCTGCTGCATCATCCCTATCAGACTTTTGAGCCGGTGGTGGACTTTATCCGCCAGGCGGCCAGAGACCCGCAGGTGCTGGCCATCAAGCAGACGCTGTACCGTGTCAGCGGCAATTCGCCCATCATCCGGGCGCTGGCCCTGGCGGCGGAGAACGGCAAGCAGGTGACGGTGCTGGTGGAACTGAAAGCCCGGTTCGACGAGGAGAACAACATCGTCTGGGCAAAGATGCTGGAGAAAGCGGGCTGCCATGTGATTTACGGCCTGGTGGGGCTAAAGACCCACAGCAAGATCACCCTGGTGGTCCGGCGGGAGGAGGACGGCATCCGCCGCTATGTGCATCTCGGGACCGGCAATTATAACGATGCCACCGCGAAGCTCTATACGGACATTGGGCTCATGACATGCTCCGAGGCCATTGGGGAGGATGCCACCGCTGTGTTCAACATGCTTTCCGGGTATTCGGAGCCGCTGGTTTGGAATAAGCTGTCTCTGGCGCCCCTGTGGCTGAAGGATAAGTTCCTGTATCTGATCGACAGGGAGCGGCGCTATGCTCTGGACGGCAGGCCGGCCCGCATTATCGCGAAGATGAATTCCCTCTGCGACAGGGATGTGATCGAGGCCCTTTACCGGGCCAGCGCCGCCGGCGTAAAGATCGACCTGATCGTCCGGGGGATCTGCTGCCTGAGGGTGGGCATAAAAGGGGTCAGCGAAAATATCACAGTCCGGTCTCTGGTGGGGAATTTCCTGGAGCACAGCAGGATCTTCTACTTTGAAAACGATGAGCATTACGAGATCTACTGCGGCAGCGCGGACTGGATGCCCCGGAACCTGGAGAGAAGGGTGGAGATCCTTTTCCCCGTGGATACGCCCCGGCTGAAGGAAAAGCTGCTCCATATCCTGGAGAGCCAGCTGCGGGACAACGTGAAAGCCGCCGTGCTCCAGGAAAACGGTACCTATGAGAGGACAGACAGGAGGGGCAGGGCGCCCTTTGAAGCCCAGGCCGCGTTCTGCCGGGAGGCGGAGGCGGAAGCGAAGGAAGCGGGCCGGGAAAGCGCCGCTGAGACCCGGACTTTTATCCCGGAGATACATCAACAGCAGTAAGGCCCGGCTTTTGGGCCAAATTTGAGATTCCGCGGGGCGGAGTCATGGAGGTAATTATGAGGATCATACTGGCGTCAGGGTCTCCCCGGAGGCGGGAGCTGCTGGAACAGATCGGGCTGGAATTTGAGATCCTGGTCAGCAACGTGGAGGAGGAAGCGGACCTGAAGTCTCCGGAGAAGCTGGTGGAGACCAATTCCAGACAGAAGGCGGAGGCGGTGCTTTCCGCTGTCTCCAGCCGGGAGGAGATCCTTGTGATCGGGGCCGACACCGTAGTGGCCCGCAGGGGGATCGTGCTTGGCAAGCCGTCGGACAAAAAGACGGCGGCCAGGATGCTGGAAAAGCTGTCCGGCAGGACCCATCAGGTGTACACCGGGGTGACGGTGCTGCACTGTCCGGAGGGCACGGACGAGCCCTCGAAGATCCAGCGGAAGACCTTCAGCCAGGTCACGAAGGTAAAGCTCTTCCCCATGGCCCGGGATGAGATCGTAAAATATGTGGCTACGGGAGATCCTCTGGACAAGGCGGGGGCATACGGCATCCAGGGGATCTTTGCCAGGTATGTGGAGCGCATGGAAGGGGATTATAACAATGTGGTCGGCCTGCCGGTGGGGAGGCTGTATCAGGAAATAAAGGAGTGGTTAGTGTGAGAAAGGCAGTGGTTTTTGATCTGGACGGAACGCTGTCCGACTCTATTGCCAGCATGAAATACTGTGGAGACAGGGCGCTTGCGGCCTTTGGCTACGGCCCTTTTACGGAACAGCAATACAAATACTTTGTGGGAGACGGGGCGGCGAATCTGGTCCGCCGGGCGCTTGCCGCCGGCGGGGATACGGAGCTTGCGCATTTCCAGGAGGCGTTTGCGCTGTACCGCGAGATCTTCCGGGAAAACTGTATGTACAAGGTGAGGCCCTATGAGGGGATCCCGGAGCTGTTAAGCGGCCTGAAGGACAGGAATGTGAAGATCGCCGTGCTCTCCAACAAGCCCCATGCGGAGACCGTCAACGTGATCGAGACCCTGTTTGGAAAGGGATATTTCGATTACATACAGGGGCAGATAGAGGGGCTGCCGATCAAACCGAGCCCCCAGGGAGTGTTCCGGATCCTGGACGCGTTGGGGCTGGCCGGGGATGAGATCCTGTATCTGGGAGATACGGCCACGGACATGAAGACCGGAAAAGGGGCGGGAGCTTTCACGCTGGGAGCGCTCTGGGGCTTCCGCGACAGGGCGGAGCTTACGGAGGGCGGCGCGGACGCGCTTGTGGAGCATCCGCTGCAGGTGCTGGATTTCCTGTAGGGAGATCCCAGGTGCGGCATTTTCTGTATAATATGTATAAAATGCCCTTTCTCTTTTTGAACATGGTGCAATATTGACGCGGGTGCATAACGATATTATCATAAAGACAGATAGTCGATCAGCGGGACGGAGGGCGGAAGATCCCGATGAGAAATCAGAGACAGCAGGAGGTTGCATATGCGCGAATTTGATGATGACGTTCTGGAGTGCTTTCTGGAGAACCAGCTTCAGCTCTTCCCGGAGAAAGTGGCGGAAAGCCTGGATGAGGCGGAGGATTTCCTGGAGGAGTGCATGGCGGTAGTTGTGGATTCCGTGGAAGAAGTGGTCGAATACTTTGAAGAGGAGGGGATCGACATGGAGGGCGCCATGGACGATGAGATCCTGTCCGCGGAGGAGGTGTTTGACATCGGGGACGGGAGATATCTGATCGTAGAGGGCTGAGGCGCGGCAGGATTTATTATGCAGGATTTATTATGCGTTATGCCGTTTATGCCATTATACGCCGACAGGGGCCTGACCGGCGGGGCGGGAGCCGGATATCCCGCCGGCTGCGGCGGAGCGTTTGATCTTCAGGAACAGATCTTTCGGTACGAACAGCTTTCCATAGCCCACGCCCAGGTCAAGGCCGGGCTTGTTGGCGCCGTGGAAATCGCTGCCGCCGCTTAAGAGCAGGCCATATTTTGCAGCCAGGCTGCGTACCTGGCGCTCGTCCGCGGGAGTATAGGTGCTGTAGATCGCTTCGATGCCCATGAGTCCGGCGTCTTTCAGTTTCCGCACAAGGGTATCCAGGCTGTCCCTGCCCATGCCATAGAGGATGGGGTGGGCCAGCACGGGGATGCCGCCGGCCTGAAGGATCAGCTGTACGGCTTGTTCGGGGGTAATCTTCTCGCGGGGAATAAAGCAGGGGGCATGATCGCCTACATAGCGGTCAAACGCCTCCTGTCTGCTTTTTACAAATCCGTGTTCCACCATGTATCTCGCATAATGCGCCCTGGTGATGACGGAGCCGGGGTAGGCAGCCGTCAGCGCCTCATAAGTCACGGGAACGCCGGACTGCCGCAGAAGGGCGCACATTTTCAGGTTGCGCCCGGTCCGGGAGTCAATGAAATCCTGAAGTTTCCGGCGAAACCTTTCCTCGTGATGATGGATATACAATCCCACCACATGGATGTCCGAGCCCTGATACTCTGAGGACAGCTCGATGCCGGGAATGACTTCCGGGGCATCCGGTATTCCGCCGGCATAACCCATAGCGTCATCCAGCCCGTCTACCGTGTCATGGTCCGTCAGGGCAAATGCCGCAAGGCCCTTTTCCCGGGCGTAGTCTACCAGTTCCCTCGGAGAGAAGGTGCCGTCTGAGCAGCTGGAATGGACATGCAGATCCACCGCTTCCGGCCTGCTGAAATGATTTTCTCCCATCTGCGATCTACCGCCTTTCTCAGTTCTCGTCCTCTTCCTTGTTGGCAGTGAACACAGTGCGTTTCCTTGCCATCTCGTCGCTGGCCAGGTATTCGTCGTAGGTAGTGATCTTGTCGATCAATCCGCCTCCGGGCAAAAGCTCCATGATCCGGTTTGCGGTGGTCTCCACAAACTGATGGTCATGGCAGGAGAACAGCGCCACGCCGGGGAACTTGATCAATCCGTTGTTCAGGGCGGTGATGGATTCCATGTCCAGGTGGTTGGTTGGCTCGTCCAGGATCAGGCAGTTTGCGCCGCTGATCATCATTTTGGACAGCATACAGCGCACCTTCTCGCCTCCGGAGAGGACATTCACCTTCTTTACGCCGTCTTCCCCGGCGAACAGCATACGTCCCAGGAACCCCCGGACATACGTCACGTCCTTCACGGGAGAGTAGCCTGTGAGCCAGTCGGTGATGGTCAGGTCGTTGTCAAACTCCGCGGTATTGTCCTTGGGGAAGTAAGCCTGGGAGGTGGTGACGCCCCATTTAAAGGAACCCTCGTCTGGCTCCAGTTCCCCCATGAGGATCTGGAACAATGTGGTCTTTGCCAGCTCCTGGCCTCCCACAAAGGCGATCTTGTCATTGTGGCCCACCACAAAGGAAATGTCGTCCAGCACCTTCTCGCCGTTTATGGTCTTGGAAAGATGCTCCACAGTCAGCACTTCGTTGCCAATCTCGCGGTCGGGCCGAAAGTCGATATAGGGGTATTTCCTGCTGGAAGGCTTGATCTCGTCCAGCTCGATTTTTTCCAGAGCGCGTTTCCTGGATGTGGCCTGTTTGGATTTGGAGGCATTGGCGGAGAAGCGGGAAATGAAATCCTGCAATTCCCTGATCTTTTCCTCTTTCTTTTTGTTGGCTTCCTTCATCTGCTTGACCAACAGCTGGCTGGATTCGTACCAGAAATCATAGTTGCCGGCGTAGAGCTGGATCTTGCCGTAGTCGATGTCCGCGGTGTAGGTGCAGACCTTGTTCAGAAAATAGCGGTCATGGCTCACCACGATCACGGTGTTGTCAAAATCGATCAGAAAATCCTCCAGCCAGGAGATAGCGTCCAGGTCCAGGTGGTTGGTGGGCTCGTCCAGAAGCAGGATGTCCGGGTTGCCGAACAGCGCTTTTGCCAACAGCACCTTCACCTCCATATTGCCATCCAGGTCCTTCATGGCGGAATAATGGAATTCCGTTCCGATGCCCAGCCCGTTCAGCAGCATCGCCGCGTTGGACTCCGCCTCCCAGCCGTCCATCTCCGCAAATTCCGCCTCCAGCTCACTGGCCCGGATGCCGTCTTCGTCGGAAAAATCCTCCTTGGCATAGATGGCGTCTTTTTCCTTCATGATCTGGTACAGCCTCTGGTTGCCCATGATGACGGTATCCATGACGATCTGGTCATCATATTTGAAATGATCCTGCTCCAGGACGGAGAGCCTCTGGCCGGGAGTGATGACGATATCGCCCTTGGTGGTCTCCAGGCTTCCGGAGAGGATTTTTAAAAAGGTGGACTTTCCGGCACCGTTCGCACCGATGAGGCCATAGCAGTTGCCCTCGGTGAATTTGATGTTGACATCCTCGAACAGGGCCTTTTTTCCCACCCGGTAAGTCACGTTATTCGCACTGATCATGATTGAAATCTCCTTTGGCTAATGTTCCCGTCAGTAAATAATCTCTTTCCATTTTACATAAAAATAAGGAAAATGCAAGTTAAAACTTTCTTGCTTTTGTAGTGGGAGTTCTGGTAAACTGAAGATAGCAGGATATCTGGGAAGAAAGAAAAGGACCTGCGGGAGCATTTTGACGTGAAGGAGTGAAATGACAATGCTACAGATGATAGGAATGACCTGCCTGATCTTACTGGCGGTTCTGGCTCTTTTGTATCTTTTGATGATCATGCCAAGGATGGTGGGCCGGCCGGATGCCGCGCCTTTCCGAAAGTGGCTGTACGCCCACAGAGGACTGCATGACAATGCTTCCGACGCGCCGGAAAATTCCATGCGGGCGTTCCGCAAGGCGGCGGAAGCGGGTTTTGGCATTGAACTGGATGTACAGATGACGAAGGACGGTGTCCCGGTGGTATTTCACGATGACACCCTGAAGCGGGTCTGCGGCGTGGAGGGCAAAGTCAGCCAGTATACATACGAAGAGCTGCAGGAACTGTCGCTCTGCGGGACAGACCAGAAGATCCCGAAGTTTGCCGATGTGCTGAAGCTGGTGGACGGGCGTGTGCCGCTGATCGTGGAGCTGAAGATCGAGTCCACGGACACATCCGTGTGTCCGGCGGCGGACAGGCTCCTTTCGGAGTACAAAGGGATGTACTGTATCGAATCCTTTAATCCCCTTGGGGTGCTGTGGTATCGGCAAAACCGGCCCCGGGTAATGCGCGGCCAGCTGGCGGACGCCTTTTACAAAGAGGGGGAATACCGGGGGCTTTTGTACTTCCTGCTTCAGAACCTGCTGTTCAACTGGCTTGTAAAGCCGGATTTTATCGCCTATAACCACAAATATCCGGGAATGCTTTCCAGGAGCATCTGCAGGAAGATATACCGCAGCACGGCGGCGGCCTGGACCATCAGAAGCCAGGAGGAGCTGGACGAGGCGGGGAAGCATTTTGATATCTATATTTTTGACAGTTTTGTGCCGGAGAAACGCTATGACCCGGCGGCGCAGGCAAAGCGGGGGCCGAAGCGGGGCGTAGACCCGGTGCCCCGCCCACAGGGGTGAGAGAAAGCAGGGAGGGTTGTGACAAGCGCTGTTGTCATGGGAGGAGGGTATGGCTTCCAAGTGTTACGGAAGGAGAGGGAAAGCCGGGAACAAACGCTGCTGTCATGGGAGGAGGGTATGGCTTCCAAGTGCTGCGGAAGGAGAGGATGAGCCGGCATGTAACCGCTTACATTTGTAAGGGGTTACATGCCGGTTTTTTCTTGTGCAAACTGCCTTTCAGGGAGAGAGGAAAATTGGTGAAATAAACGAAAGTTTCGGATAGTCAAATTTTTATCAATTTCATCTTGCCATTTTTTGGGCAAATTGTTACAATAGACAGGAACTGAACGAAGTTGTTCGGCTTTTTTTGTTGGAAAGCGGCCGGATAACCTTTTCGGCTGTTTAAAATCTAAGTGAAAGGAAGAAAACAAACATGAAGAAATGGGTGTACTTGTTTACGGAAGGCAACGCAAACATGCGCGAGCTTCTGGGCGGTAAGGGCGCTAACCTTGCAGAGATGACCAACCTCGGCCTGCCTGTGCCGCAGGGCTTCACCATCACGACGGAGGCCTGTACGCAGTATTACGAGGACGGCAGGCAGATCAATGACGAGATCCAGGGTCAGATCAACGAGTATATCGGCAAGATGGAGGAGATTACCGGCAAGAAGTTCGGTGACACCAAGAACCCCCTGCTGGTTTCCGTTCGTTCCGGAGCGAGAGCATCTATGCCCGGTATGATGGATACGATTCTGAACCTTGGCCTGAATGAGACCGTTGTAAACACCATCGCCGCGCAGACAGGCAACGAGAGATGGGCATGGGACTGCTACAGAAGATTTATCCAGATGTATTCCGACGTGGTAATGGAAGTCGGAAAGAAATATTTTGAAGAGCTCATTGACAAGATGAAGGACGCGAGAGGCGTAAAGCAGGATGTGGAGCTGACCGCGGCCGACCTGAAGGAGCTGGCAAACCAGTTTAAGGCAGAGTATAAGGAGAAGATCGGGGAAGACTTCCCTGACGATCCCAAGGAGCAGCTGATGGGAGCCATCAAGGCTGTGTTCCGTTCCTGGGACAACCCCCGCGCGAACGTGTACCGCCGGGATAACGATATCCCTTACTCCTGGGGTACCGCTGTAAACGTGCAGATGATGGCGTTCGGCAACTGGTCCGACGAGTCCGGCACCGGCGTAGCTTTCACCAGAGATCCCGCTACCGGCGAGAAGAAGCTGATGGGCGAGTTCTTGATGAACGCGCAGGGCGAGGACGTTGTGGCGGGTGTCCGCACCCCTATGCCCATCGCAAAGATGGCGGAGATCATGCCCGAGGTATTCGAGCAGTTCAAGACCGTCTGCGCTACCCTGGAGAATCATTACAGGGATATGCAGGATATGGAGTTTACCATTGAGAACAGAAAGCTGTATATGCTGCAGACCAGAAACGGAAAGAGGACCGCTCAGGCTGCATTGAAGATCGCGTGTGACCTGGTAGACGAGGGTATGAGAACCGAGAAAGAGGCTGTGGCCATGATCGATCCCCGGAACCTGGATACGCTGCTGCATCCTCAGTTCGATGCAAAGGCGCTGAAGGCCGCTACCCCTCTTGGAAAGGGCCTGGGCGCTTCTCCCGGCGCTGCATGTGGTAAGATCGTGTTCACCGCGGAAGACGCTGAGAGCTGGGCCGCAAGAGGCGAGAAGGTAGTTTTGGTCCGTCTCGAGACCTCTCCCGAGGACATCACCGGCATGAAGGTGTCTCAGGGCATTCTGACAGTCCGCGGCGGCATGACATCCCACGCGGCGGTGGTAGCGCGTGGTATGGGTACCTGCTGTGTATCCGGCTGCGGCGATATCGCCATGGACGAGGCAAACAAGAAATTTACGCTGGCCGGGAAAGAGTTCCATGAGGGAGACTATATCTCCATCGACGGTTCTACCGGCAATATCTATGGCGGCCAGATCGCTACCGTAGACGCGACCATCGCCGGTGAGTTCGGCAGGATCATGGATTGGGCGGACAAGTACAGGACCCTGAAGGTCCGCACCAACGCCGACACTCCCGCAGACGCGAAAAAGGCGCGTGAGCTGGGCGCGGAGGGCATCGGCCTCTGCCGTACCGAGCATATGTTCTTCGAGGAGGACAGGATCGCCGCTTTCCGTGAGATGATCTGCGCGGACACCGTCGAGGAGAGAGAAGCCGCACTGGAGAAGATCCTTCCTTATCAGCAGGGTGACTTTGAAAAACTGTATGAGGCCCTGGAGGGCAACCCGGTCACCATCCGTTTCCTGGATCCCCCTCTGCACGAGTTCGTGCCTACCGAGGAGGCTGACATTGAGAAATTGGCGGCAGCCCAGGGCAAGTCTGTTGACGATATCAAGACCATCATCGCCGGCCTGCACGAGTTTAACCCCATGATGGGCCACAGAGGATGCCGTCTTGCCGTCACCTACCCTGAGATCGCAAAGATGCAGACCAGGGCTGTGATCCGTGCGGCTATCAACGTTCAGAAGGCTCATCCCGACTGGAACGTAAAGCCTGAGATCATGATCCCTCTGGTATGCGAGAACAAGGAGCTGAAGTTTGTCAAGAAGGTGGTTGTGGAGACCGCGGACGCGGAGATTGCCGCAGCCGGTGTGAAGCTGGAATATGAAGTAGGTACCATGATCGAGATCCCGAGAGCAGCTCTGACTGCGGATGAGATCGCGAAGGAGGCGGATTTCTTCTGCTTCGGCACCAACGACCTGACCCAGATGACCTTCGGGTTCTCCCGCGACGACGCAGGTAAGTTCCTGAA
>CANPYT010000072.1 GCA_947588705.1 uncultured Acetatifactor sp.
AGAATAGAGCGGCTGCTCTTTGGAAATCTGGCTCATAGCGAATGATTTTTTATGCTGGGACCTTGCGATTGCCCTAATAAATGTACTTTTACCACGAAAAATACTTGACCTAGCCGCTGAATAAGGATAAAATCTAAAGTAGATTCTGCTAAAAAAGGGGGATGATATGCAATGAGAAAAAGTAGAAGATCATTATTGTCCGCATTGTTAGTGATCGTGATGCTGATCGGGAACTGTATGGTTGTCAGCGCGGCGCCTCAGACGATGCCGGATGGAACCGTTTTTGATGCTGAATACTATGCGCAGAACAATCCGGATGTTGTAGCGGCACTCGGAACGGATGCAAATGTGTTATATCAGCATTATGTTAATTTTGGCAGGGCGGAAGGCAGATTGCCGTATGCAGGTGCGACGCCGGCTGTTGCGCCCGGCGCAAGGCTGCTGGACAGATCTACGATCCAGTTTTCAGCGCATTTTGCAAGCCTGCCTGATTCTGATGACGGTGTGCTGTATGTATATGAGCTGGCTGTTTTTGAGGATGGGGTACCAGCAGGACGCACACCTATCACGAGCCTGCCGATGACCGCTGATCCGGTAGTTACATTCCCTTATACGGCTGCAAGGCTGTATGAGAAATTTGCCTTTGTTACCATGAAAGGCGGCGTTCCCACAATTGCAGGAAACCCGCAGTTTATTACAAACCCGGAAGTGCTGGCGGATAAGAACGTTTCCAAATCTGCAGCGTTCTATGGCTTACAGGGCCCTACCCATGAGTATCAGTTTAATAATTACCCGATGCAGGGCAGCGCTAACAATGGCTATCCCATTGCGTATCTGGCAAAGACGATTGCCTTGTTAAACAATTCCGGCAATCCTACAATCACACATCCCCTTGGGCGTTCCGGTTATGCCGGAGATCCGCATCCGGTTGATGAGCAGTTCAATGTTTTCATGTTTAACGCAGCCGATCAGGCGGGCGTCAACGCATTGACAAGCGAGGTAAGCTGGCTGGCGAAAAACGGCAGCGCCGATGTGTTCATCATTGGAAATGAAGTAAACGTGCGTAAGTGGAATTATATCCAGTGGCAGAATGGCGTTTCATGGGATTATTTTGTAGATCAGTATGCAGATGCATTCCGTGTTATGTATAATGCGATCAAGAGCCAGAATGCGGGCGCGGAAGTGCTGATCTGTCTTGATCAGTGCTGGGATAGAAACCGTGCCGCAGACAAATACAATTACATCGATGGAAAAGATTTTTGCGATACGTTTAATGCCATTATTTCCGCAGGAGGAAACATCGATTGGGGTATTGCCATGCATCCCCATCCCGTTCCGTTGACCAGCGCAAAGTTCTGGGAAGCCGGTTCTTATGAGAGGGCTCAGGTCAACGGTGACAAGATGATCAGTTTTGAAAACCTCGGCGTAATGGTCAATTATCTGTCACAGCCGCAGTTCTTAGCTCCTAACGGCAGCAGACGTTACATGATTGCCAGCGAGGTAGGACTGGTAAATACACAGGGCGATACCGTGCAGGGTGCTGCGATTGCCGCCGCGTATGAGTCGGCAAGGAGAAACGGCCTGTCGCAGATTATCTTCTTAGGGGACAATCACGGCCCTGGCCTGGATTATACCATGGCAAATCAGGCTGCAGCCGTATATAATTCATTTGGAACTCCGCAGGAAGCTACTTATATGGAGTGGGCAAAGAGCGTGATCGGTATCAGCGATTGGAGCGAGATATTGCGGTAAGCATTTCCAGACAAAAAAGAGTTGGATACAGAGAGCCGGGCGAGACAGTGTCGTCCGGCTCCTTTATTTTTTATGAATTCCATTGACTTTCCGTGTTACAGGCTGTAAAATATAAATATGTACTACAATCTGTAACACGGGAGGTTATGTCTATGTCTGAATTGAAAATGGGAACTGCGGAAGCCAGATTTGCAGATATCATTTGGGAAAGGGAACCGATCACTTCCGGCCAACTGGCAAAGATTGGCGCAGAAGAATTTAACTGGAAGAAAAGCACTTCTCACACGGTTTTGCGGCGCCTGTGTGAGCGGGGTCTGTTTAAGAATGAAGATGGCACAGTCACTTCGCTGATTTCACGGGAGGAATATTATGCCCGACACAGTGAGCAGTATGTGGAGGAGACCTTTGGAGGCTCTTTACCTGCATTCCTCGCGGCCTTTGGAACACGGAAAAAACTTTCTGATAAAGAAGTCGAGGAACTACAGAAGGTCATTGAGGGCATGAGGAGGTGACGTCTTGTTTTTCTATACATTTATTCCCAAACTGCTTAACATGAGTCTGACAGCAAGTGTGGCTATTGTCCTTGTGATCCTGCTGCGCCTGCTGTTAAAGAAAGCGCCCAAGGTTATTTCCTATGCTCTGTGGGGTATCGTTCTGTTCCGGCTCCTGTGCCCTGTGTCTGTTGGTTCCAGTTTTTCTCTCTATAATCTCTTTGACGTTCCGACGGAAGAGGCTGGTATGATGACCAGCGTCATAGAGTATGTGCCGGGCGATATCGTCCATACAGAATATCCGTCTGTGGCCCTGCCCGTACCCGGCGTCAGCGATGTGGTCAACGAGGCTTTACCGCGGGGACAGGAGCAATTGGCTGCTGACCCATTGGAAGCGCCCATGTCCCTCGCCGCCTATGTCTGGATGACAGGAGTGTTGGCCATGGCCATCTATAGCATCGTTTCCTATATCCAACTACGCCGCAAGCTGTCGGTAGTCGTTCCGCTGCGAGATAATATCTTTATTGCGGACGATATCAAGTCGCCCTTTGTAGTCGGCCTGTTCCGTCCGAAGATTTATCTGCCCTGTAATCTGGGAGATAAGGAACAGGAGTATATCATTCTCCATGAACAGAACCATATCAGGCGGCTTGACCATATTGTGAAGGCCCTGGCATTCCTGGCCCTGGCTATTCACTGGTTTAATCCTCTGGTTTGGGCGGCATTCATCGCTGCCGGAAAAGATATGGAGATGAGCTGTGACGAGGCCGTTATCCGCAAGGTCGGCAGCGATGTCCGGGCGGATTATTCCGCTTCGCTCTTAACTTTGGCCACCGGACGGCGCATCATTTCCGGTACTTCTTTGGCCTTTGGCGAGGGCGACACCAAAGAACGCATCAACAACCTGTCCAAGTGGAAGAAGCCTGCCGTGTGGGCGGTGCTGATTGCGGTGGCTGCCTGCATCGTTCTTGCTATTGGATTGCTTACCAACCCTTCAGATGATTCCAGCATTCGTCGGCTGTTCAAATTGGTTCGTGCTGATCTGCTGACCTGCAATGCCGTCAGTGAGGGCAAAAATGCCTTCGTAGAGCTGATCTGCCTCCCCGACAAAATCGATCGTGACACAGATAACTTGCCTGTGGCGCAAATCAATGAGACAGGAACATTGATGTTCTCTGTGGAAGCAGACGCTAACGCTTTGTTGGTCAGCGAAGATTACTACCGAAAGAGCGAGAACTCAACTTTCATTGAGCAAAATTCATTTGAAATTGGTCGGAACGATGACGGCTTCTTTACGATTGATATTGCGCGCAGAGGAAGCCTTGAAGATCATGTGAATTATTTCATCAAAATCAAGGGGCAATCAGATGTCTATGCCATGAAGGTCGTATTCATGGACAGTACCCAGATGCAGTTTAAAGGGGAATTGATTCCCGGCGCCACCTATGTTCCCTACCAGTGCCTGTATATAAATCCTCTCAGTTCCTATGCTGCCGTGGGTGGCGATTCCGGATGCAAGTACATCGTTGGTGAAGATTACTTTGCCATCGTCAGTCGTAATGACAGCGGTTTTGCCAGTGTCGCGCATCCAAATCTTGATACGGCCACCAGCGGTCTGGACGGCCTGCAAAATCTGATCGATGTGTCCAAGTGGGAGTGGCAGGAGTTCCCTTATACAGACCAAGAGTGGGCGTCTCTGTATGTTCCGCAAGGCTTCGGCGTGGTCGGCAATATCAGTGGACTCTACGATGAGATGTGTTATCAGCCCCTTACCTCAGACAAGTTCCTTTTGAAGATGGACAGCTCCCTTTGGCTTGTAGAATTGGCATCCAATGAGCAAATGGACACCTATCTCTGGAGCATCTATAGCCTGGTGCCTGAGTCTGCCATGGGTGTGGCTCAGTGGGAATACGCCCCTCTGCTGAGTTCACGTATTCCTTGTTTTCGGTTTGAGTTCGACATGGACTATACAGAGATTTCTGCTGTTTGTACCCAGGGTTCCCTTGTAAATTTCGATGCACCGGGGATGCCATCCGATACCAGCCTTATCTTTGAGGACGGGAATGCCCTGTACTGGTCGCCTGTCGATGAGGATGGGAATGTGGCCACAGCAACGATTATTTACTTCTCTGTGCATCAGAATGATACAGCTCCCTATAGCGGTACGATCTATGTCGAGGGCAACAGTGGCTCCGGGGGGCGAAGAATCTACAATGCTACAATTGTCGGCACGGGACTGCATCTTGACCCGAACGGCGAAAAAGAGGGCGGCGTGATTACTGCTGCTGCGGATTCCGATGTGGTTCGGGTGGTTAAACATGATCTGACGACAGGTGACCTTGAAGTTCCAGTCGAACAGCTGGCCAATTATGTGTTTTATACGAACTCTGAGCAGATTGCGGTTACTGTAAACGGTAGTGATTTCGAGGGACAGGTAAACTTACTGGATGTCAGTCAGGGCAGCGTTCATATTCAACAACACAAAGTGAATATCCAAGAAGGGAATTGCCTCTTTACTGGACTGACCTCCGCGCGGCTCTACCGTGTTGATTGTGAGGGCCTGGAGGGGTGTACCGTTGTCATCAGCGGCGAAAAATGATGGATGAATAATGATTATATGAGATTAATTTCATTTGGAAGCTGAGAAAACCGCTGCAGTTTTTATCCCATGCAGCATGTAGTTGGCCGGCTCTCTGGCGGGTACGGATGGAGTGGCAGCGCTTCCAGCCTGCCGGCAGGGCTGCAGCGGGAAAGCATCCAAAAGTTAATGAATATGCGGTAGAAGATTGAAAATTAAAATTTTCAATCGCGAGATTTGTGTCCGCGCACTGCTTGACACAAACTCGTTATGCGTAAAGAGCAGCGCGGAAATGAGGTAGAAAAATGAATGGTGTTATGGTATCATATTAAAAATACAAGCCATGATATGAGGAGAAAATATATGAGAGATGCAGAGAAAACGATTGGAAAAATGATTGATAAAGCAAGCACAAGTTTCATCGCTTATGTAGATGACGACGGTTATCCTATTACAAAGGCGATGTTGAAGCCAAGGGAAAGAGAGGGCATTAAGACGATATGGTTTTCCACGAATACTTCATCGCAAAAAGTAAGCTGTTTTAAGAAAAATTGCAAAGTAAAGCTACATTGTATCCTGAAAAACAAGAAAACGGACGCATCTTAAAGCAGATAAGCTTAGGGCTGGTTATGGGAAAATCAAGACGTATATATTGGAGCATAGCGGACTAAAGGTAAGTATTCTTTATATTGCACAGGTTAAGAGGAAATATATGACAAAGGAAGAATTAAAAACACTCATATTCAAAGCAAGATCCGGGGATAACGTAGCATGGGAAAACCTATATCATCATTTTGAAAAATACGTCCATTCTCGTGCGTGGAATCGTTTGAAAAAACTGGATATGACACCCGACCGCAAAAAGGATTTGGAAGAGGAACTGTATCAGGCAGGCTGGCAGGGATTTTTATCTGCTGTTCGGTGTTATGATCCGAGGCAGGGGGAATTTCTGACCTATGCCACGCATTTTATTGACGGGGAAATGGCAAAGGAAATGAAATTTGTCATAAATCCGCATGGATTCACGGAAACGCCGGATTTTCAGGAGCGCATGGAGACTCAAACAGTGGAAAGGATATTGGCAGACGGGAAAACAATCTCCGTGGAAGAGTCGCCCGATCGGGGGAAATATAGCGCGGAGAGGCGTACCCTGCAGATTCTGGAAATCCTTCGTCTTCTCACGGATGAAACGCACAGCCTGTCAAAAGAGGAACTGAGCCGGTGTCTGTGCCTTTACCGCATGGCGAAATATCAAAACGGCACACCGCCGGAAGCGCCGAATACGCTCACAAGCACACTGCAGGAAATACTGGCGGAAGTGGATCCGTTGGAATACACTGGGAACAATGAGGAGGATTATCGGATCCGATACGAGGGATATCAGGAGAACCGCCTGAAAGAAAAACGAAACAAAGAAAAAGGAAAGAAATCGGCGGATATTACGGATTTTTCTTATGTACATACATTCCGCTATGCGGAATTGGACAATCTGATCCAGATGGTCTGCTTTTCCGATCTGCTTTCCAATGAGGAAAAACAGCGGCTGGTGGACAAGCTCGTGTCCACATCCAGTCTCTATTACCGGACGCCTTTTTACGACGGGGACAGGCTGAAATTCAGCCCTCAGACGATTCATGGCAGATTCAGCACAAGGGCGATGGGGGACAAGAAACCGTTTGCAGAAAAGATCAATCGGATCCAGCAGGCCATAAAGAAGCTGTGTCAGATACGGTTCGTGTTCAACTGCTATACAGCGGAACACATGATGCGGCCGAAAACGGAATATCTGCATGTGTTAAGCCCCTATCATCTGGTTGTCTATCACGACCATTATTATTGCATCGGGATGAAAAAAGAGGACAGGCGCATCTGGCATTACAGGGTGGATCTGATGTCGGAGGTGGAGATCGTTACGGACGAGGAGGGGAAACCTGTGCCCATCGATGTCTGTGCTTTCGAAGGTCTGCCGATTTCCAACGCCTGCTGGGATCCGGAAAAATATATGGCGGAGCATTTGTATATGGCGTATGATGAGCCCCGGGAAATACAGATCAAACTCCGCCCCGATGATTATACGATCCTGCATGACTGGTTTGGGAATCATTATGAGAAGACGGACGAGTCCATAGAAACCGATGAAAACGGATGCAGGGTGCAGTATGACATCGTAAAAGTCAGGACTTCACCTTCCATGGTCATCCACTGGGCCATGCAGTATGCCGGAGCGGTGGAGATTCTGAACGAAGAGATTCGGGAGAGGATCCGGGGCGAGATCGAAAAGCTGAAGGAAAAATATGAATCAGAAGGCTGATTTTCAAAATATTGAACATGGATTTCTCCATAATATAGATGACATTTATAATTGTCGATGTGCATGTGAGCTGCTGAAAACGCTGACCTGTGCGTTTTGGGAACAGCGGCGGACAGAAAGGAGAAAAACATGGAGTTTTTACGTGGCAGTTTATTTTCAATTGCGCCGTTCATAGGCGTGGATGGGCACCAACTTGCTATACTGGAATCCAGAGTTTCGGACGGGCATGGTTATTATGTAGACATGGGATACCGCAGGCGTTTCTGGACGTCCGGTACGTTGTACTTAGTTCATTGGGAGACGGACGAAACGGTAAGATGGGAACCGATAGAGGTGGGGGATAATCTGGAGGAAAATAAGAACGGGGAAAAGGTGTTCAAGCTGACTTCATGGTTAAAGGCTAAGGGCTATCATCCGTGTACCTGCGTCAGAAGCTGTTCTCTGGAGGAGTACCGTAAAAGCTGCGGTTACGTGGAAAATATCATCCTTATGAAGAATGGCGGCATTACGAAAGAATTCGGGTGGTTTGATTGCAGCACTTACAGATGGAGCGTGGATTTTTATGTACAGGGGCTTTTGTCTGTGGGCGGACGAACCGTGCGGGAATTTTATACCAGCTATTGGATCACCAGGGAGCTGTCAGGGAAACAGGAAGATGCATTCATGAAGCTCTTTGAAGGCTCCGTCACTTTTACAAATACAGAATTTGTCAGATGGCTTGAAGACTTGGATATGGGCGATTCCCTCGATTGGATCCATATGCGGTTTTTTGATGATCTATCATCCGATTTTCCAGTCAAAAAGCTGGCAGAGACGGACAGTGTTCTGTAAGGAAACGGAAAAAGGGTATAACTGTATGGAGAGACATGAAACGGGACGGTGGTTCCCGCCGCAAAAGGAGCGATGACTATGGCATACGACAATGTAATGAAATTGATGAACGACTGCAAAACCCCTGCAGCTTATAATTTTGAGCACGAATGTGCTTATGAAGATTATCGGGTGCTGCCGCCGTTTGAGCGTTTCCTGACCTATAAGGCTACGGCCCTTGGGCAGAAGATGGAGGAAAGTATCAAGAATGGCAAAGCCGACGAGAGGACGGCGGAGGGCTGTTATCATGAAGCGGCAAAGTTCAGTGTGGAGAGTTATCAAAAATATCCTGATCTGGCGGACTGCGACGGTTGGGACGGCAAATGCGCACTGGCGGTCAGCCTATATGAGCAGTTATGGGGCTGGAAAGAAAAAGAAGAAAAGAAATATGAATCTATCTTTCGCGGCAGTGTTTTTCCCGGGGCAAAGTCCCTGGGACTGTTGGGAGGCGACACGTTCAATTCCGTGCAGACGACGATGAACCGGTATGTAGAAGTTTTAAAGGACGAGCGGGAAGATTACAGAAAGCATCTGCTGGAAAAAATGAGCATCCGCTTCTGTCTGCAGTTATACCGGGTTTTCGGACAGGATTTTATCGGACAGCTTGAAAAGAATAAAGGGTTGCTTGGTTTCGTGCAGCTAACGCACACGATGGGGAATCTGGTGCTTGTGCCCGCGGGCTATAACGGCTGGCGCGGCAGAACGGTATCTGTCAAAGATTACGCCGACCTGTCGCTCTTTCAGCTGCTTCACTGCTGTGACGGCCGTGGAGAGGCGTATTTCGGCACGGATGCGGCGGAGCGGGAGCGGCGTTTCGCCCGGTATATCAATTTCCAGTTTCTCTGGGATTATGTGGAGAAAGCTTCTGACAATACCTATAGGGTGCGGCCGCTCTGCGCCTCCCACGAGGAAAAGATGCGGGATTGGGATGACGGGAATGTATGGAACGGTATGAAAGTTTTGCCGAGGAAAGAGGAGTTGGAGGGCTTATGCGGAGCAGTCAACAGCCGGATCGAACGGCGTGGGCGGTTCATGACCGCGATGCTTGCAGTCTCCATAAAGTATCCCGACGTATATGAATATCTCATGGAAGAGGTATTCTTGACGGAGCGGATCTATAGCGATTACCGGGAAGTGACGGAGGCAGTCAGAGAAAGTGTCCGTAGATGCGGACAGCACGGAACGGAGGAGAAGATCAATGAGATACTTCGAGTTTATGCTTAGCACCACAGCGGAACAGATCGAAAAAAATTCGACAGTCGATCTGAGAGAATATGCCTATCACAATCCGGTTGCCGCAGTAAGCAGCTACCTGTACGGCAATCTCAAAAACGGCGTATGCTGTTTTATATACAGAGAAGAACAGGACGCTGTTTTGAGCGCATTTTGCTGTGATGAAAAGACACGGACTGTTCGCGAAGCATACGACGGCATTCTTGAAATCTTACGGCAGATATTCGGTATCAAAAGGGTGAAAGCTGAGCCCTGTGAGATCACCGTAGAGCAGTTTTGTGAAGATATACAGGAAGCAAGGCGCAGAGACAATTTTAATAATATGAGAGTGTTGGAATTGTCAAACGCGGCAGTTTACGATGCTTATAAGCAACTGCACAGGGAGAAGCATTTTTATGAGTGGAAAGAAAAGATTATTGCCAAGAAGGATAAAAGAGATAATCCGTTGTATGACAAGAGCATGATCGATGAACTTTCCAATATCGAATCCCACAGAAACGTGTCGGATTTTCAGGGGAATCCAGTTCACTACGTGATCTCGGGCAGGAGCACGGAGGCTGCGGTCGATATGGCGGAGGCTCTCGCGCAGAGGCTGGTGAAGGCAAACCGTCTGCTTGGCAGGCGTATGGAGATCATCACACAGATACATCCGGAGTTGTATCAGAGCATCAGTTGTCAGTTCGAGAACGTGATAGAAAATAATTACGGCGGCACGGTAGTGATCGATCTGTCTGAAAAATTCGGATGCAGCCCGGTTGACTATGCAATGACCTGCAAATACCTGGAAAAGCTGGTGAAGAAATATAGGAATGACTGCCTTTTTGTGTTTACCTACAATATTGAAAAGCCGGGATTTGCCTATCAGTTTCTGACGGAGGTGCGCAGACATATTTTTTTTGTGGAAATCAGGGAGGGCGTGGGCGGCAGAAGAGAAGCCGTGGCCTATCTGAAAGAGCTGATCAGGGCATCAGCCTATTCACAGTATGCCGGACAGGCTGGCGAGTTTATGAAATCCTTTGCCGGGAACCGGTTTTCCCAGACAGACGTTCTTGCGGCGTTTGAACAGTTCGAGCCGTGGTGCTTAAACAAAAACGTGCTGATGGCCTATGCTTACGACACGGCGGACATGTTTATGCTGGACAGGGAAGAAAACGCCGTTTCCGCCTATGAAAAGCTGAAGAACCTGATCGGTCTTGCCGCAGTTAAGGAACAGATCGACCATGTCATTGCTACGGATATTGTGGAGAAAGAGCGGAAAAAACGCCGGGGCAGCGAGTACCGGCCAGGAACCATGCACATGATATTTGCGGGTAATCCGGGGACGGCCAAGACGACGGTTGCAAGGCTGTTTGCCGGTATCGCAAAAGAGAAGGGAATCTTAAAGAGCGGCATCTTTGTGGAATGCGGCGGGATGGATCTTGACGGGTGGGGCTGTGAGGTCGCAATCAGAAAGGCGTTTGCGGGAGCGCAGGGCGGTGTATTGTTCATCGATGAGGCGTACTCTATGAAAAGTGATCTGGCCGTCACCTGTCTCATTCAGGAGATGGAAAACTGGCGGGAGGAGGTCATCGTCATTCTGGCAGGATATTCCGAACGGATGCAGGGCTTTATGGAAATCAATGAGGGATTGAGGAGCAGGATTCCATATTGGATTGTTTTTCCCGATTACAGTGTAAATGAATTGTCGGCTATTTTTGCCATGATGACCAAGGAGCGCGGTTTTGCCGTCACGGAGGAGGCTCTGCAGGAAGCGCGCAGTATTTTTGAGAAAGTCAGCCGTATGGAGAATTTTGGCAACGGCAGATATGTGCGCAACCTGATAGAGCGGGCCGTGCAGAACCAGTCCATCAGGCTGCTGGGCGATAAAGGAAGTGCGGAGAAGATAGGGAAAAAAGAGCTCTTTTTGCTCACAGGGGCCGATATCACGGGACTGGAAGAAGGACTGCAGGAGGAAAGAGAGGCCGGCAGCGCACAGAAGGAGCTGGATGAGATGATTGGGCTTACTTCTGTGAAGGAAGTTATTCACAAAGCGGTCACGGGCTTTAAACTGAAGAAACTCTGCATGGACAGGGGAATCCGCAAAGAGAATCCCTCTCTGCATATGGTGTTCACAGGCAATCCGGGAACGGCGAAGACGACAGTGGCGAGACTTTTTGCCGAGATCATGAAGGATGAAAAAATCCTGCCCTCGGGAAGATTCGTGGAGGTGGGCAGGGCGGATCTTGTCGGCGACCATGTGGGCGCTACGGCGCCTCTTGTCAGGAAGAGATTCAAGGAGGCACAAGGCGGCGTGTTGTTCATTGACGAGGCGTATTCTCTCTGCGACGGTTATGAAAACAGCTTCGGGGATGAGGCGATCAATACCATTGTCCAGGAGATGGAAAATCACAGAGACAACGTGGCTGTCATATTCGCAGGCTATTCGGAGCAGATGCGGCATTTTCTTGACCGCAATCCGGGCATGTCGTCGCGGATTGCGTTCCATGTGGAATTCGAGGACTATTCTGTTTCCGAGCTCTGCGACATTACCGGGCTTATGCTCGCCGAAAAACAGATGAAGGTTACGGACACCGCTATGGAGAAGCTGCAACACATCTATGAAACCGCAAGGAAAAACAGCGATTTCGGCAATGGGCGCTTTGTGCGTAAAATGCTGGAGGAAGCGGAGATGAATCTGGCGGTGCGCATACAGAAGACAGACGAATCCCAGCTTACGGAGGAGCTGCTGACAACGATTGAAGTGAGCGACATACCGGAGCCGGAAATCGGGAGAACGCGGGAGAGGAAGATGGGGTTTTAAGTGGAAAGTAGACTTTCAAACTACTGATTGGCGCAATATCACGGTGGATAAAAGGGGGTTTTTATGCGATATATTGTTTCCGACATACATGGGTGCTACGACCAGTACCGGGCGCTGCTGGAGAAGATTCATTTTTCAGACGCGGATGAGCTTTATGTGCTGGGCGACGTCGTAGATCGCGGGCCGGAGCCTATCAAGGTGCTTCAGGATATGAAGAAGCGTCCTAACGTCATTTTTATTCTGGGAAATCACGACTTTGCCATGTATTCTATCATGAGAAAATTTGCGGTGGAAGTCACGGAAGAAAATTATGACAGCCACCTGACAGGGGAGGACATGCTGGATCTGAATTTTTGGCTGCAGGACGGCGGACAGAGCACAATGGAGAAGTTCCGGGGCTTGAACCGCGCGGAGATGGCGGATATTCTTGATTATATAGCGGAAGCGTCTCTGTATGAGGTAATAGAACACAACGGGAAAGAGTATCGGCTTGTCCATGCGGGGTTAGCGAATTTTGCGCCGGATAAAGAGCTGGATGAGTATGAATTATATGAGCTTCTGGAAGAAAGGACTGACTATTCCAAAAGATATTATCCGCAGGATAATATTTATCTGGTGACGGGGCATACGCCGACGGTCTGCATTGAAGGCTGGAACAAGCCGGAGGTGTACAGGAAACACGGACATATTGCGCTGGACTGCGCCTGTGTGGCGGGAGGAAGGCTTGCGGCGTTCTGTGTGGAAACGGAAGAAGTCGCCTATGTGGCCGGTTATCGAATCACCGGATGATTTCCAGTGCGGAAAAGATGAAATGGCTGACGGGGATTGTGAATTTTATAGGAATCTGCGCGGGGATTACCTGAAAGGTAGGGATATTGACCCTGAAATGATGTTGAGCCGGTATGAAATCTTTAATGATCGACGTGCCCAAACAGCGCAAATGTTAATAATGTATTAGGCTTGGGTGCTCTGACGGTAGAGTTTTTTGATAAAAAAGGAGATTTCGCATGAAATTATATTGTATGTCAGATATTCACGGCTGTCTTGGGGAGTTTGAGGAAGCGCTTTCTCTGGTGGCGGAACATCTGGAGGAAGAGGACGTTAGACTGATCCTTTTAGGCGATTATATTCACGGCGGCGCAGACAACAGGGGTGTGCTGGACAGAGTCATAGCGCTCCAGCGTCGGTACGGTACGGATAAGGTGGTGGCGCTCATGGGAAACCATGAGGAATTTGTCCTGCAGGGTGATTCCAGTATTGATCATCTGATTAAGACAAGCTGGAAGGATGACAACGGCGGGGATGACGATGAAGAGGACGACAAGTACATCCGCTGGATGGAAAATCTGCCCTGCTATTACACGGAAGGCAATACCATCTTCGTCCACGCAGGCATCGATGAGGAGGCCGGCGACCTGTGGGAGTGGGGAACGGGAGAGGAGATATTTACCGGCAAATATCCTGCGGAGACAGGGCGGATCGAAGGTCTTGAAATGAAAGTGGTGGCGGGGCACGTGGGCACTGACGAGATCTCGGGAGATCCCTGCTATCATGACATCTATTATGACGGGGCAAGCCAC
>CANPYT010000073.1 GCA_947588705.1 uncultured Acetatifactor sp.
TGAAACTGTATAGACATATACCCAGGAGGGCCTCCCTTAGAAGGTGCTCCTATCTCTACATCGCTATCGAATGAACGCTTAGAGATAGCATTTATCACCAAGGCATCTGATGTGCCAGCCTTTACCAATTCAATCATTATGTCTATCTCCTCCCGTGAAAATAGGATACAATACTTTATCTCGATAAGAAAATAAATAAGAATCTCTTTTACTTTAAAAACAATTATTCATCTATAAATAATTCCAAATATGACTGAATCCTCGCTCTGCCATATAGTTCATCCATCAGCCCAAATTCTGGATCATAATATTTTCCATAATAATACAAAATCCAATGACCATATTTTGGTAATAATACTTTCAGAATACACACTGATGGCAATGGTGTGGAATTATCTGCCTTTGTCATTGTTTTCGCCTGAGTGATGCCATAATGCTCCAATGCTTTTGCAATATCTTTTTTTCCAGTTCCTTTATCATTATGCATCACCTGAATAACATCATCTACCGAAACATTCGCAATCATCGCAACACATGCCTGTCCACACAAATATTCCGTTGGTTGTTTGATATATTTGATTTCTCTCATTCCAGTCTCCCACAACTATTTCCGCGCACTAATGCACATAAATCCAATTTCATCACTCAAACTCTACAACTTACTTTGTTCTTTATTAAAGAATATTTAAATATGAAAGTATATTTAAATAAGGAGGTTATTAATAACCTCCTTATTTTTACGTTTTTCCTATTGATATTTGGAATTAAAAAAAAGAACACTTAAAATACACTAAAAAATTTTCCCTTTTCATAATTTTCAATGATAACAACGTATTGTTGTCCTGGTTACTCTCATGGTTACAGCCATTTTTGAAAATGCCACAAATGCCCGAAAACAGGCACTTTTTGAGAGCAGATAACGGGAGTCGAACCCGCCTTTCCAGCTTGGGAAGCTAGCGTTCTACCGATGAACCATATCTGCACAGATGCGGCGTCCTCTTGGCACCGCACCGCTTACTCCGTAAGTATAACACATTATCCAACGAATTACCAGCTTTTTTTTCATAACCAGAACAATTTATTCCACCAGTTCAGCCGGTTGCCGTGTCCAGAGGAAAATTCGTGCGAGCACGATTTTCCTCTGGACACGGCAACCGAGGGAGCGCCATCTTATGAGCAAAGGTAGGCGCAAAGCGCCGGAGAGCGCGTAAGCGCGACTTTGCGAATGGCGCGGGCTGAACGCTTACCGTCCAACCTGCAACCCTATCCGAAGGAAAATCGTGCTCGCACGAATTTTACTCTGGATACGGCAACCGAGGGAGCGCCATCTTATGAGCAAAGATAGGCGCAAAGCGCCGGAGAGCGCGTAAGCGCGACTTTGCGAATGGCGCGGGCTGAACGCTTACTGTCCAATCTGCACCCCTTATTTGCCGCCCACAGTGATCTCCTCCACCAGCACGGAGGGAGCGCCGACCCTTCCATGTACCAGCTCCAGATCCGACCCCACGGAAACCACCTTTTTCAGCAGCGCATAGAAATTGTCCGCCACGGTAAAGCCCTTCACCGGCTTTGCCTTACAGCCGTCCTCCACTAAAAACCCGGATGCCGCCAGAGAGAAATCCCCCGTGACCGGGTTAGCGCCTGCGTGGAGCCCCTGGAGGCTGGTCACATAGATACCGCTTCCCGCCTTCCGGAACAGCTCCTCCCTGGAAACCTCGCCGGGCTTAATATAAAAGGTAAAAGGACTGATCCCTACCACGGAAGCGTAAGAGGGCTTGCTGGCATTTCCCGTAGATTTCACCCCGGCCTTTTCCGCCGTGGCAAGATTGTACAGCAGCGTGTTCAGCGTTCCGTCCTCCACCACATTTTTGGCGTAAGCCGCAACTCCTTCCCCGTCGAAGCTCCTTTTTACGGCGCTGCCCGGATACCTGGGATCATCCACGATGGTCACGCAGTCTGCCGCGATCTTCTCCCCTTCCTTGTCCTTTAAAAGGGACAGCCCTTTCTGTACTTCCTCCGCGGAGAACACACTTGCAAATGTCATCAAAAGCGAAGCCATAGCCTTGCCGGAAAAGACCACAGGATACTTGCCGCTGGCCACGCCCTCTGCCCCGATGGCGGAAACCGCGTCCTCCACCGCCTCTGCCACAAGGGCGTCTATATCTATTTCCTTCATGGCTCCCATCTTGTCCGCCATGCCGTTGTTCATCTCTTCCCCATCTTTCACCACAGAAACCGCCACGCACTGGGTATACGCCGCCCGATCCTCCAGGTCCAGCCCGTTGGAATTGTAAAGCGCATATTTTTCCCTGCCCTGGGCCAGATAAGTCTGCGTTCCGTCCGTCACGCGGCTGTCCGCCTGGTACAGCTTCCTCTGCACCCCAAGAGCTGTTTCCACCAGCTCAGCCCCCGAAACTTCTTCCTTCTGAGTCTCGGAAACCTTTTCATAATGGTCGCCCTTTTTATGGAGAAGGGCTTTTGTCTCACTCTCGATAGAGCCCGCGTTTGCCAGCGCCCTGTCCACGATGGAAACGGCCTCCTCCTCGCTCAGGTCCTCCGTGGACGCGTAACCGGCCCGCTCGTTGACCACACAGCGGAAGCACACCCCCAGGCTGCTCTCCGTGCTGTATCCCTTGACCTCCTCCTGAAAGATCTCCACGGTCGTAGATTCGCTTTCCGTATAATAAATCTCATATTCCGCTATCTTCCTGGCCTTCGCCTCCCGGATCACGGACTCCTTAAATTCCTGATATGTCATTTCAACCTCTCATTCCGCCGCCTCTGGCGGCCTTCTATGCTCTGCGGCGTCCGGCCGGACAGATTTCGGCCGAAGCAGACACCGCTTTCGGATTTACCTGCCGCCAACTGTGATGGACGATACGCGGATCAGCGGCTGGCCCACATCCGTGGGGATGCTGCCGGAGGAAGCGCCGCACATACCCTGGCCCCTGGCCACGTTCTTTCCTACCATGTCGATCTTCTGAATGATCTCCGAACCTTTTCCCACAAGGCTGGCCCCCCGGACAGGCTCGCAGATTTTTCCGTTGCGGATAAGGTATCCCTCCCGGACCGCAAAGTTAAACTCTCCCGTCACAGGGTTCACGGAACCGCCTCCCATTTCCTTTGCATAAAGGCCATACTCGATGGAAGAGATGATATCCTCGTCCCGGTCCTCCCCGGCGGCAATATATGTATTGGTCATTCTGGAAGTAGGCTCATACTGATAACTCTGGCGGCGGCTGCTGCCAGTGGACGCCATCCCCAGCCTGCGGCCGTTCAGTTTATCTACCATATAACTCTTCAGAATGCCGTTCTCGATGAGCACATTTTTCTGAGAGGGAGTGCCCTCGTCATCGATGTTGACAGAGCCCCAGCCGTTGGGGATCGTGCCGTCGTCTATGGCCGTTACCTTGGGATTGGCGATCTGCTGCCCCAGTTTCCCCACAAATTGAGACTGGCCCAGGGCTACCGCGGACGCCTCCAGGGAATGGCCGCATGCCTCATGGAAGATCACGCCGCCAAAGCCGTTCTCGATAGCTACCGGCATAACGCCGGCGCTGACATACCCCGCGTGGAGCATGGTCACAGCCTGGGCCGCCGCCTTTCTGCCCAGCTCCCTGGGATCAAAATCGTCAAACAATTCTATGCCCTTCCTGGCGCCGGGCGCTATCATACCCGTCTGGTTCTCGCCGTCCGCGCTTGCCACCGCCTCCACAAACAATCTGGTGCGGATCTGGCGGTCCTGCGTCAGAAGCCCCTCGCTGGTTGCGATAAGGATCTTGTGATCCACTTCCTGGATCCTTCCGTTGGTCTGGACGATCTCGCCGCTCTGTTCCCGGGCCGCGAGACATGCTTCCCTCATATAGTCGATCTTTTCGCTGTTTGCCACATCCCCCGGAACGATCTTGACCGGGTGCACATCCCCGAAGATCCTTTCCCGGAGCACCAGATCCTCCACCTGGGCCGAATCCGCCAAAGCTTCCGCCACTCTGGAGGCACACTGCAGCACCGCCGACGGTTCCAGCGATGACGCCGACCCGCTCACGCATCTCGTTCCCTTGAAAATACGGATCCCCACACCGGAGATCACATTGTCGCCTATGGCATCCACCTTTTCCGACACCAGCTCGATCCACTTGCTCCGGGTATGCTCCGCAAATACCTCCGCATAGTCCGCGCCCGTCGCCAGGGCGCGCCGCAGAGCTTCTTTCAACAGTTCCCTTGATAACATCTTATATCCTCCTACTCTTTATTTTCCGGCAGACGCCGGAGATCTTTTCCTGAAAAGCAAAGGAAACCGCTTCTGGCGGTCTCCTTCGACTTGATTTCCGAAACCGGTTATCTTCTGATCTCCTGGGCCACATCCTTCATGGAGAAACTGATGCGCCCCATCTTGTCCTTTCCAAGGCAGACTACTGTGACCACATCGCCCAGCGTCAGCACATCCTCCACACGGTCGATCCTCTCCTTGGCGATCTTGGAAATGTGTACCATTCCCTCCTTGCCGGGAGCGAACTCGATAAATGCGCCAAATTCCTTGATGCTGACCACCTTCCCCTTGAAGATCTGGCCGGCCTCAAAATCGGTGACGATGACCTTCACCATCTCCTCCGCCTTCTCCATCATCTCCTTGTCGGTGCCGCAGATAGAAACTGTGCCATCGTCCGTGATATCGATCTTCACGCCGGTGCGGGCTATGATCTCATTGATGGTCTTGCCTCTCTGGCCTACCACGTCGCCGATCTTCTCGGGATCGATCTGCAGGGAAATGATCTTGGGCGCGTAAGGGCTGACCTCCGGCCTGGGCGCGGCGATGGCGGGCTTCATGCAGTTCTCCATAATGTAAAGCCTTGCCTCGCGGCACCGCGCGATAGCGCCCTCCACAATGGGCCTGGTCAGGCCGTGGATCTTGATATCCATCTGGATCGCGGTAATTCCTTCCGTTGTCCCAGTCACCTTGAAATCCATATCCCCGAAGAAATCTTCCAATCCCTGGATATCCGTCAGCAGCACAAAATCGTCGTCCTCCTCGCCGGTCACAAGGCCGCAGGAAATTCCGGCCACCATCTTTTTGATGGGAACGCCCGCCGCCATCAGGGACATACAGGAAGCACAGGTGGACGCCATGGAGGTAGAGCCGTTCGACTCAAAAGTCTCGGACACTGTGCGGATGGCATAGGGGAACTCCTCCTCGCTGGGAAGCACGGGGAGCAGCGCCCGCTCAGCCAGCGCACCGTGGCCGATCTCACGTCTTCCAGGCCCGCGGGAGGGCTTTGTCTCACCCACAGAATAGGAAGGGAAATTATAATGGTGCATATATCTCTTGCTGACCTCGTTCTCGTCCAGGCCGTCGATCTTCTGCTGCTCGGACAGAGGCGCCAGGGTACACACGTTGCAGATCTGGGTCTGGCCTCTGGTAAACATGGCGGAACCGTGGACCCTTGGAATGATATCCACCTCGGCGGCCAGGGGCCGGATCTGGGTGATCTCACGGCCATCGGGGCGCTTATGGTCCTTCAGGATCATCTTCCGCACCGTCTTCTTCTCGTACTGGTAGACTGCCTCGCCCAGCACTGCCAGCCAGTCCTCCTTCTCCGCGAAAGCCTCCTCCAGCTTTGCGGTGATCTCCCGGATATTTTCCTCCCGGACCTGCTTCTCGTCCGTAAATACCGCCACTTCCATCTCCTCGGGAGGAACGATCTTCTTCATCTCGTCGAACATCTCCTGGGGGATGGCGCAGCTGGTGTACTCATGCTTCTTCTTGCCCGTCTCCGACACGATCTTGTCGATAAAGGCAATAATCGTCTGGTTGATCTCATGGGCCTTGTAGATGGCCTCGATCATCTTTGCCTCAGGAACCTCATTTGCGCCGGCCTCGATCATGATCACCTTTTCCCGGGTGGATGCCACAGTCAGGTTCAGGTCTCCTTTTTTCCACTGCTCCTGGGAAGGGTTTACAATAAGCTCCCCGTCGATCATCCCGATCTGCGTCATGGCGCAGGGGCCGTCGAAAGGAATGTCGGAGATACAGGTGGCGATAGCGGAGCCCAGCATGGCCACCAGCTCCGGGCGGCAGGCCGGGTCAACGCTCATGACCAGGTTGTTCAGGGTCACATCGTTTCTGTAGTCCTTGGGGAACAGAGGGCGCATGGGCCTGTCGATGACGCGGCTCGTCAGCACGGCATTCTCGCTGGCCTTTCCCTCTCTCTTGTTGAAACCGCCGGGGATCTTTCCCACGGCATAGAACTTCTCCTCAAACTCCACGCTCAGGGGAAAGAAGTCGATCCCCTCCCTGGGTTTGTCGGACGCGGTGGCCGTGGAAAGCACCACTGTGTCGCCATAGCGCATAAACGCGCATCCGTTGGCCTGTTTTCCCACCCGGTTGATATCAACTCTCAGGGTGCGGCCGGCCAGTTCCATCTCGTAAGTCTGGTACATATTGTCCTCCATTCCGCCGTCAATACGGCTTGTCTGTTTTTTTCCCGGGAACAGAAGACGCCGAAACTACTGAAAAATCCATGCGCTGCCCGTACATGCCATACATTTTTCAGCGGTCTCGGGAATTTCTTCTGCCCCCGTCCGAACGGTCTCCGATACACAACAAGCGGAGGCTCCGCATAACGGCAGTCTCCGCTTTTTTGTCAATTACTTTCTCAGGCCAAGTCTCTCGATCAGGGAACGATACCTCTCGATGTCCTTCTTCTTCAGATACTCCAGAAGGCCGCGTCTCTGGCCCACCATTTTCAGCATACCGCGGCGGGAGTGATGGTCCTTGGGGTTCTCCTTCAGATGGTCGGTAAGCTCCTGGATCCTGGCGGTCAGCACTGCCACCTGTACCTCAGGGGATCCGGTGTCGCCGGGCTTCCTTGCATACTCGTTCATGATCGCGTTTTTCTTTTCCTTAGAAATCATTTTTCTTTCCTCCTCATCTCAATCTTTTCTGAAACCGCCTGACACTAAGACCGGGTCGGAGAGTCCCAGACCTGAGCGTCGGCTAAATCACACTTTAGAATCATACCACATTCCCGCTGAAATGTAAACCATAAATTCACTTTCCTTCCGGGATTTCCTTCCGGGATTTCCCCTTTTTTATGGGCAAAGGCAGGCGCGTAGCGCCGAAAAACGTGTAAGCGCGGCTTCGGGAATGGCGCGGGCTGAACGGTTACACAATTCGGTCCGAACCGTCAATCCTGTAAAACCCTCACGCATTTCACCGGTGTGCGGTAATTGTATTTGCTGATCTTGATGCCTGTCTTGGGGCTGCTGGCATGGATCACACGGCCTCCTCCGATATAGAGGGCCACATGTTCGATGTTGCCCCTGCTGTCCGCATAGAACACCAGGTCCCCGGGCTGCAGGTCGGACGCGCTGATCTTTGTTCCCTCCCTGGCCTGGGTCGCGGCATGGTGGCTCAGGCTCACGCCAAACTTCTTAAACACAGACATAGTAAACCCGGAACAATCGGTTCCCTTTGTCAGGCTGCTGCCGCCGTACACATAAGGGTTCCCCAGGAACTGCTTCGCATATTCCACCAGCTCCACCCGCACGTCGGACACGCCCTGGCCGTACAGAAGTTCCGTCATGGTGATGGCGGTGTCCAGCTTCTCCTCCACCGTCACAAATTCCGCCGACAGATACCCCTCGTCATCGTCGATGAGCACCTTCACCCAATCGTCCACCGTCTCGATATATTCCAGTTCTTCCCCTTTCGGCACCTGGGTCAGGATCGCGCTGTCCAGGCTTGCGCCGTCCCGCACGTTCACGCCCTCCCCGTTGGAGACCGCCACCGTGCGCACCAGCTCCCTGGCCTTCAGCTTTGCGTCGGGCCCGGTCAGCAGGTAATCCAGGCTCACATAGCCGTCCACCTCGCCGGATCGGATATGGGCCCATCCGTCCTCCGTGGTCTCCACCACCTCACAGGCGGAATTTTTCGGCATCTTGCCCACCAGCTTTCCGTCAGTGGAAGGAACCGCCCGCACATTCAGGTTCCCGCTCTCCACATCCGCGATCCCAATATTGGTATAGCCCCAGGAAGCCCCCTTGGCCTCCTCCGCCACCTGGATATATTCCTCCTCACTGCGGCTGGACTCCAGAAGTGCGGCCACGCCGCCGCTCTGAAGGATTCCTCCGGTAGAAGCCGAAACCTGCATGGGCTCACAGGCCAGGCAAATCATCAGTCCCGCGGAAGCCAGCGCTATCCGTCTGCCGTTCTTTAAACAATTCATCTGTCCATTCCTCTGTCTATCTTCGTCCGAGAACCGGCATCTTGCGCCGGTCATGTCAATATGGTTACAAATTTATTACAATTTTGTTACATTCCACCTCGAATTATACATAGAAAAGGAATAATTGTCAATGCTTTCCGCAAAGATAATACGCCCGTAACAGTTCAGCCCACGCTATTCGCAAAGCCGCGCTTACGCGCTCTCCGGCGCTGTGCGCCTGCCTTTGCTCATAAAAAGGCGTTCCCTCGGTTGCCTGATTTGACGGAAAATCGTGCTCGCACGAATTTTCCGTCATGTCCGGCGGCTGGCTGAACTGTTACATTAACCCATTACAAGGCCCCGCCATATCCGGCCCCGGCCTCAATGTCCTGCCGCAGCTGCTCCTGCAGGGCCTGAACGCTCTCGAACCGCCGCTCCGGCCGTCGGAAGGACAAAAGCTGTATCTCCACGGTCTCGCCGTAGACCTCTCTGTGAAAGTCATAAAGGTACGATTCCACCCCCAGCACATGCTTCTGGGTCACAGTGGGCTTATAGCCCACGTTGCTGATGGCGCGGTACTGTTTTCCCCCGCACCGTACCCTGGAAAAATACACGCCGTTGGGCGGCAGCAGTTTGCGCTCCCCGGGGAGCACGTTCACCGTGGGAAATCCCAGGGTCCTTCCCAGCCTGTCGCCGGGCACCACCTCCCCCAGGATCAGATAGGGCATCCCCAGCATCTGTTCCGCAATCTCCATATGCCCCGCCTCCACCTGTTCCCGTATGCGGGTAGAGCTGACCTGGCAGTCGTTTATGCACACTTTTTCTATCCGCTTCAGGGAAAAACCCAGCTCAGGCCCCAGCGCCTGCAAAAGCGCCGCATCCCCCGCGCCGCCTGCCCCGAAAGACAGATCCGTCCCCGCCGCCAGGAACCGGGCCTGCATCCGCTCCGCCAGGATCTCCCGGACAAAACGCTCCGGCTCCATGGCCGCCGTCTCCTGGGTGAGAGGGAACTCGATGAGCAAATCCACCCCCATGCGCTCAAACAGAAGCCGCTTTTCCTCCCTGGTGGTAAGCTCCCTGCCGTCCGAATAGCCGAACAGCACGGCCGGGGCAGGGTCAAAAGTAAACACACATGCCTCCAGGCCGTCCTTCTTTTTTTCCAGTATCTCCTCCAGAAGCCGCCTGTGGCCGATATGGATCCCGTCAAATTTCCCGATGGCCGCCGCCGTCTCTTTCTCCAGATAAAAATCAGAAGTACCTGCTATAATCTCCAAACGTATCCCTCTTTCCGAACCTGCCGCCCGAAAGGCACGATCTCCCTCAAAGAAACATTTTGACAGGCATGTATTTCAGCCTGCTGTCATCATAGGCATATATTCCCGCAAAGCTCCCGTCTTCCCTGTAGATCCGCACCCTGCTCCCGGAAGGGTACCGCAGCCCCTCCGCGGTGTGGGACGGCAGAAGCGGGTTCCCGTTCTCCAACAGCAGGCTCCCCCCCTGGTTCACATGGAGGGCGGGAATATCCCCAAACACGCTGTCCACAGGGCGCAGGGCCTCCGAAAGCCTTCCCTCGTCCTTCATCTGCTGCAGCTGCCCCAGCTTTCGGGCTTCCTCCAGGCCAAAGCCCGCCGCCCGGGTACGCCGCAGGCTTTTCATGGTCCCGCCGCATCCCAGCCGCTCCCCTATGTCCGCACAAAGTGTACGGATATAAGTTCCCTTGGAGCAGGCTGCCCGGAACCTCACCACAGGCAGCCTGCACTCCAAGATCTCCAATTCATACAATGTCACCGTCCTGGCCCTGCGCTCCACCACCTTCCCCTCGCGGGCCAGGTCGCAGAGCTTCCTCCCGTTTACCTTCAGAGCCGAATACATGGGCGGGATCTGCTCGTACGGGCCCGCAAAGCTTTCGCAGACCTGCCTCACTTCCTCCGGAGACACTTCCACCGGACGCCGTTCCAGCACCTTTCCCGTAATGTCCTGGGTATCCGTCGCCACCCCCAGCAAAAGCTCCGCCACATACTCCTTGTCTGTGTCCGTCAGCATATCACAGAGCCTGGTGGCGCTGCCAAGGCATACCGGCAGCACACCGGTAGCCTCCGGATCCAGGGTGCCCGTGTGCCCGATCTTTTTCTGGCCGCAGATCCCCCGCAGCTTTGCCACCACGTCATGGGACGTATAGCCGGCCTCCTTATCGACGATGAGAATCCCGTTGAACATTCCTCTCCCCTCCCCACGGCCCCGCCCCGCAAGGCCGCGCAGCCAGATGCCCGGCGCGCATACGCTCCGTCCCTAAGACGCGCTCCCGCCAGCCTCCAGCTGTTTTTCGATATGCAGCGACAGGTTATTCACACAATCGTGGAAAGTGCCCTTCATGGTACACCCCGCCGCCCTGGCATGGCCGCCGCCTCCAAAATAAGACGCGACCTCCGCCACGTTCACCTTCTCGCCGGAGCGGAGGCTCACCTTATATTCCATCACGTCGGTCTGGTACATGAAGATGGCGCATTCCACTCCCTCTATGTTCCGAAGCTGGTTTACGATACCGTCCAGGTCCTTTGTCCCCACATTATAAAAATCCATGGTCTTCCTGTCCACGGCGCTGACGATACAGCGCCCGTCCAGGAAGCGTATGCTCTCCATCAGCGCACGGCCCGCGATCTGGGCCTGTACATAGGTCTTCTGGAAAAAAGTTTCCCGGATCAGCCTGGAAAAGTCGAATCCATAGCGGATCAGGTTCGCCCCCTTCTCCATCGTGGCGGGAGTGGTGCAGGAATACTGGAACACGCCTGTATCGTGAATGATGCCGATGTACAGCGCCATGGCAATATCCCTGTCCAGCTTTTCCTCATCCATCAGATCGTACATCAGCTCGCAGGTAGACCCCACGCTGGAGTCGATATGGTTCACATCCCCGCTTCCCGCGGCCCTGAGATGATGGTCGATATTGATTTTTTTGGCGGCGGCCCTGAAATATTTTTCCGCGCCGCCCATCCTTTCCGCATCCGTATCCAGCGCAAAGAACACGTCAAAGGGGGCCTCCTCCGGGAAATCCGTGACGATCTCGTGAAATCCCCTGATCTCCCGGAAAATCTCCGACGGCTGTTCCAGAAACACCCTGACATCCGCTTCCGGCAGGCATTTCCGCAGATACATCTGCAGGCTCAGCACCGCCCCCACGCAGTCGCCGTCCGGCCTGACATGGCCGCTGATGCCGATCCGTTCCGCATCCCTGCACTCATCCAACAAATTTAACATAACATACCTCTTGTGGAGCTTATTCTCATACTTACCGCTCGGCAGGAAACCCTATTCTTCGGCATCCTCCTGCCGTCCTTTGGCGTTTTCCTTGTCCTGCGCCACGATCTCATCGATCTTCCGCGACATATTCACGCCATACTCGATGGACTGATCCATCTTAAACGTGATGTCCGGCGTATTTCTCAGATTGATCGTCCGGGCAAGCTGTCTTTTGATAAATCCCTCCGCGCTGCGGAGCCCTTCCAGCGTAGCTTTTCTGGTTTCCTCGTCGCCGAGTACGCTGACCCAGACTTTACAGCTCTTTAAGTCCGGCGCCACCTCCGCCGATACGACGCTTGTCCAAGGGCTGATCCGGGGATCCTTGATCTCCCCATGTATCACCTCCGCCAGCACTCGCTGGACTTCCCCGTTTATACGGGTACTTTTCAAACTGTTTTTTCTCATTTTTCCTCTTATCCCGCCGCACCAGCGGCCATTCCACAAACAGGGCCTCTGCGCGTCGGCGCAAATTACCCCTATCCTGATAACACCTGCGGTAAAAGGACGGGCTGTAACCGGAACACAGTCGCTCCGCACAGCCCCTCTCTCCGGACGCCCCGCTTTACCTGGGCACCTCCACCATAATATATGCCTCGACCATATCCATCTCCTGGATCTGGTCAAATCCCTCGAACACCAGGCCGCACTCGAACCCTTCCTTCACTTCCTTCACATCGTCCTTGAAACGCTTCAGGGAGGCCAGCGCACCGTCGTAGATCTGCTCGCCGTCCCGGGTGATCCTGATCTTGCAGCCTCTCTGGAATACGCCGTCCGTCACATAGGAACCGGCAATATTTCCGATCTGCGAAGCCTTAAAGATCTGACGCACCTCCGCGTGGCCGAGCACCTTCTCCTCAAACACAGGATCCAGCATCCCTTTCATCGCCGCCTCGATATCCTCGATCGCCTGGTAGATTACCTTGTACAGCCGCACATCCACGCCTTCCCGTTCCGCCGTGGCCTTTGCGGTGACATCCAGCCTTACGTTAAAGCCGATGATGATAGCGTTGGACGCGCTGGCCAGCGTCACATCCGACTCGTTGATGGCTCCCACGCCGCCGTGGATGCATTTCACGACGATCTCCTCGTTGGACAGCTTCAGCAGCGACTGTTTCACCGCCTCCACGCTGCCCTGCACATCCGCTTTCACGATCAGGTCCAGTTCCTTCAGATTGCCCTCTTTGATCTGAGAAAACAGGTCGTCGAGAGACATCCTGGAACGGGTCTCCTCCAGCTTCCTCTCCTTGTTCTGGGCAAGGTAAGTGTCCGCGTAGGATTTCGCCGTCTTGTCGCTCTCATGCGCCAGGAATACTTCACCGGCGCCGGGCACATCGTTCAGGCCAAGGATCTCCACAGGTGTGGAAGGCTCCGCCTCCTTCACTCTCCTGCCCTTGTCATCGATCATAGCCCTGACTTTTCCGTGGCAGGCCCCTGCGGAAATAAAATCTCCCACATGCAGGGTACCTTTCTGCACCAGGACGGTAGCCACAGGCCCGCGGCCTTTGTCCAGCTCCGCCTCGATCACCAGCCCTCTCGCCTGACGCTTGGGGTTGGCTTTCAGCTCCAGGATATCCGCCGTCAGCAGGATGGTCTCCAGAAGCTTGTCGATCCCCTCCCCGCTCTTTGCGGAAACAGGCACAAACTCCGTGCTTCCGCCCCAGTCGGTGGCAACCAGCTCATACTCCGTCAGCTCCTGCTTCACCCGGTCAATATTTGCGGAGGGCTTATCGATCTTGTTCACAGCCACCACGATCTCGATCCCGGCCGCCTTGGCATGGTTGATCGCCTCCACCGTCTGGGGCATCACGCCGTCGTCCGCCGCCACCACCAGGATGGCGATATCCGTGGAATTGGCGCCGCGCATACGCATGGCGGTAAACGCCTCATGACCCGGAGTATCCAGGAAGGTGATCTTTC
>CANPYT010000074.1 GCA_947588705.1 uncultured Acetatifactor sp.
TGGGTAGAATGGTTAGATTATAATATTCAAAGAGCGCTCGGAGCATGTATTGATGAAGCAGAAAGACAGATGGGAATTTCTGAGGTAAGAAACACGGTTGAGAGGATAAAGTATATCCGGAATATTGAAAAAGAAATTAAAGAAGCCTTGAATTCCCGTTTGCCTGAGATCAAGGCTGACAGATATGAGAATCACGATGAGAGAATATGTCATTACGAACTTTTACTGAAAAGCAATATTACCAAAGTGCCGCAATATGAACTTCCAAAAGGCTACCGTTTCGTTTCATATACTGACAATGACAGAGACGCATGGATTGATATTGAACTATCCGCCAAGGAGTTTGTAAACTATAAACAAGGTTTAGAAGCATGGAATCGTTATTATGCGGAAAAGCTGGATGAACTTCCAAGCAGGATGTTTTTTATTGAAACTGATGAAGGTGAGAAAATAGCTACCGCTACCGCATTCTATGATATTCATGGGCGTGACACATCTAATGACGGCTGGCTTCACTGGGTGGCTGTTAAGCGGGAATATCAGGGAAAAGGACTGTCAAAACCGTTGATAACGTATGTCCTTCGAGCAATGAATAAATTAGGGTATGTGAGCGCTAAAATTCCTACACAGACGAATACATGGTTAGCTTGTAAGGTGTACATGGATTTAGGCTTTATGCCGGTTAAAGAGAATTTGAAACATAGTTATGAGGGTTGGAAAATTATAAAAGCTTTGACAAAGCATGGTACACTTGAAGCACTTTAATCTTACAGAAAAGATTATGACCAATGCGTTCTATAAGGGCAAAAATAAGGGCACAGAGCAGATGTCCGGCGAACATCCGCTCTGTGCCGACCTGTAACATTTTTTCAAAAGCATTTCTCCATCGTAAAAATATTTTTTCCGTCCTTATACTCATATGAAACATGATCCATGCTTTTCTTAACAATATAGATCCCCAGTCCGCCTATCTGACGCTGTTCGGCGGATAGCGTGATGTCGGGATCTTCTCTTGCCAGAGGGTCATAGGGCGTCCCGCTGTCGGAAAAAGTCAGCGTGACCTTACGCGGCACAGGGGAAATATCCAAATATACTTCCGCTTCTCCCGATTTATCCCCATATGCGTAGTGCGCGATATTCACAAAAATTTCTTCCGCGGCAATACAAACCTGATTTTGTATCTTTAACGGGCAATCGGCCTCTTCAACAGATCTCTGTATAAATTCAAGCACTTCGCCAAGGTTTTCATCCGTGGCTTCCACTTTCAATTTCTTCATTTCATTCACCATTTTTCCCAAAATACTCCAAGCAAAGCATAGTTATATCATCAAACTGCGGTGCGCTGCCTACAAACATTCCGATATGCCTGTTGACCGTTTCCAATACTTCCTCCGCCGTAGCGTTTGACGATTCGTTGAGCGCCTCAAGCAGGCGATCCGTCCCAAAAAGTTCGTTATCCGAGTTCGTCGCTTCGGGAACACCGTCAGTATATACATACAGGCAATCGCCGGGGTGCAGTTCAAATTCATATTCCTTAAACCTGATATCTTCCATCGTCGCCACCGCAGGAGAATGCCGATATACGGAAAGCTCATAATTCCCTCCCTTCCTGCAGATCACGGGATGTTCATGCCCCGCGTTTACTTCGATGCCTTTCCCCGTCGAGATCTCAAGGACCGCAAGCCACACCGTCACAAAAAATTCCGCTTCATTTCCCTCACACAACTGGTTGTTGACGTAATATAATATCTCCGCAGGCGATCCTCCCATCTGGGCCCTGTTTTTTATCAATGTCTTTGCGATCACCATAAAAAGCGCCGCGGGAACGCCCTTGCCCGATACGTCGGCCATTAAGAGGACAAGGTGGTCGTCGTCCGTCAGGAAGAAATCATAAAAATCCCCTCCGACTTCTTTAGCGGGATTCATCGAGGCGTATATATCAAATTCCGTCCTGCCGGGAAACGCCGGAAAGATCCTTGGCAGCATGTCCGCCTGGATCTGCGCCGCAACATTAAGTTCGGCCCCGATGCGCTCTTTTTCCGCCGTCACTTTTGTTATGTCACTGATGAATTTAACGATATCCTGCTCCATCTTTTTAAAGGAAGAATACAATTCCTCTATCTCATCGCCCGTATGGATCGGGAAATCCGCAATATTTTCCAAAGTATATGTTTCGCTCCTGACAAACTTTTTCGCGGTATATGCAAGCATATTCAGCGGGCTCACCACCATTTTGTTCATAAGGTATGCCGAGATCACTATGGCGGCGGCCACAAATATTATCATGGACGTGATCAGGCGGAACAGGAAAGCCCTCCTCTGCCTTACGATCTCGTTCATATCGATATCGACGCCAATTACCGCGATCTTTTCCCCGTCACTGTTGATTATGCTTTCATATCCGGAACACAGCCAGCCATATTCCGTCTTGGATATGGTGGCGGGATATGGATCATTAGTAGAATAATCCCCAAATTCCTCGGCAATATCCAATTTCTGGCCAAAATTCAGGATGCTTTCCTGAGGATCGAACATGCTGATACTGTAAGTGCCCTGGATGGATTCAAGGTAAATATATTTTACTTCCATGTTTTTCTGCAGTTCGTCGATCCGGGCATTTATATCGACAAAGTCCTTATACATTCCCCTTTCTTCAAGGTAATTCCTTACCGCGGCTTCATCCTCGTTTTGGATGGCGTCGGAAAGCATTTGCTGATATTCGCCGCTTTTTATCAGGGCAAGGAAATCGCCAATCCGGTCCGCATCCAATATTCCCGCGCCGCTTCTGCCGATCTGTGACACAAGCGATTTATAATAATCATCCACCGTCCGCGTATGGACATTATAGCTTGTGATAACGGCGATTGCAATAAGCGCAACGGATATGGTGATGATCAGGACAGTCAGTTTCGTTCTCAATGAAAATTTTGTTTCCATCTCTACTTTCCCCATTCAGAATTTTATTGTCAGCATATTAAACCCCTGATATCGTCTGTAATAAAAGCTCTTCACTTTATCTTTCATCATAAGTACGCCAACGGAATCAATATCGCTGTCTAACGAATGTTCATCAAGCTTTTTGGCGTTCATGTCAAAGAGATTAAACTCCACCGCGCTGTCGCGGATATGAAGTATAAATTCATCATTTTCGGCCGCCTCAACGGTAAGCTGGATATACTCGTCCTTTCTTCCCTTAAAAGCGTTTAGAACAATAGCGTTAAGTGTTTCTTCCACAAACATAAGGAGAAGGTTCGTCTTTTTCATGCTCATTTCGCAGGAAGCGCAGAAATCTTCCGTCCGGCTAAGGGCGTCGCCAATCTTTCCAAGATCGGTCAACATATAGGAAAAACAGGTATATTTTTCTTTTTCCGTTTTACCGGCTATCAGCGGGATGATAAGAACTGTCAAAAACTCCGCCGCAGGCATGGCAAACCAAAAATACCTGATATCAAACTTGCATAAAATAACAACAATGGGAAGAAGAAAGATACATGACCGGAATGTGGTTATCCACATCGCGGAGGCTTCCTTGTTGACCGACTGCAAATATGCCGTCGTCACAATAGATACGCCCGAAATAAAGGTGCCTATGGAAAAGATCCTTACCGCTTTTATCGACAATGCGATCCCCTCTGCCGTCCTGATGCCGAATAAGCGGGAAAAATCAGCGGCGAACACTACTATGGCCGTAATGATCACCGTATTGATAATATAACTCCACACCATGGAAAGCTTCAGCGAATATTCAGACAGTTCCTTATTTCTTTCCTCATAGAACGTTCCGGCTAGCGGGCGGAGCGTCTCGTCCGCCGCTGTGAACATACTGCCTGTGATGTAGGAAATATTCATTATCACATCGAAAACGGCCACATACATTTCATTGTCAATGCTGTCACTGCCCATGAGGATCTTGTTTGATAACAGGAGGAACAGAAAAACATAAAAATAATCGATGGACGTAGCGATCCCGATCTTAAACGACTTTGCGCATCTTCTTAAATCACATTTGACGAAATGAAAGCTTAAAGCCCCGCGCTTTGCAAAAAAATGAGGCAGCGCCGCAGCCACGCTTACGATCTGCGCGATGACTGTTGCAATAGCGGCTCCTTTCACACCGATCCCGAGCATCGATACCAACAGGATATTCAATAAGAAATCAAGCAGCGTTCCCGCCACAAAAGCGGCAGTCGCCCTGTATTGGCCGTCATCGCACCGCAAAAAGTCATTGAATAAAAAATTCAACATAAAAACCGGCAGCGCGGCGATAATGATAGCGGCGTAATCCCTGCACATGGCAAACAGGTCCGGGGAATTTTTATCGGCTCCCAGCAATACGAGCAGCTTATCCAAAAAAAGAAGGCCGGCGGCGGCAAGGACAACAGACACGGCAATAAGCAGTTCCAGCATTTCATTGAAATGCTCTGATGCTTTCCTGCCGTCTCCGCCGCTTATCAGACGAGTGAACGTGATCGAACCGCCTATGGAAAACCCATAGCCTAAAACATTATAAATGATATATATGGGGCTGATGATGCCTATTGCCGCAAGTCCTGTCTTTCCCTCTGCATTTCCCACGCAGACGGCGTCTATGACATTTGAAAATGCGAGCGCTATACCGGATATGCTGGAAGCAAAAAACATTTTTGCAAACATTTTTTTGCAAAAATACTTCTGCTTTGTCATAGCTGGTCTCCTCTGGAAGCTGGGTCAAAAAAAGCTTCCCACGCGTCTATCATTTCATCCGGTCCTGTCAAAGTCTTATTTTTTCTTAAGCCCTCAATTCCCAGGTCTTCCTCGAAATCCACAATATCAAAGGAATCGCAGATCAGCCTTGCAAGCTCTAGCTCGCATATCGCAACCGAAATATGCTCCCATTCCTTTGATGAAAAAAACACCGTATAGGTAAAAATATCTTCCGTGTTGGCATATCCCGCCATAAACGCAAAATTCTCTTGGTTTTCCACGAGCACCCCCGTCATGTTGAACTGCGAAAAAGTCTCTATCACCTTTTCGATGACATTTCTTTCATATTCCGGCATGTCGCAGCAATTATCCCCATTCAGGAAAACAGATATTTTAGACACATTCCTTCCATCGATAAGTTCAGAATCGTAACTGAATTTCTTTTTAAAACTTTTTATCCTTGATTTATAATTATCTACCGGCTTTTCTACAAATAAGGCCAGCTTATGGGAATTGTATAGATATTCGCTGAGGTCGCGGTTCAGCGAGATCTCCGCTCCGTACCTTTCCAAAATTTCCGCCTGCTCTCTGGAAAGGTACATCACCTTAAACGGGTCGCCTGTTTTTATCATGCTGTCGATCCATCGCAGACATTCCTTTTCATCCCCCATCGGGCAGAAATAACCATTGTCGCTCCTGCTGTGGATAGAAATAAACTTGTCTGTACGGCATATCGTCAGGCCCAAAGCTTCCCTCCATGTGTACACAGAGGGAAATGATAAAGCTGTGGCCCTGTTGCGCTTTGTAGACCGAAGCCTTTCCACATATTCCTTATCGCCAAACTCAATTGGCCTGTATCTGTATTCCATTTTTGCCATTCCTTTTATGTCCAAAATATTACAAGATCTTTAGGGGGCGTTAACCGTGATCTGAAGCACATTCAGACCCATGCTCCTGCGGTAGACAAATCCGTCCGCCATTCCCTGGACGAGCCTGAGGCCCACATGGTCTTCCTTTTCACTGTCAGGAAGCTGGTTCAAATACACGATCGGGTCAAACTGTGCGCCGTTATCCCTGAATTGTATCATCATACTGTCGTGTTTATTTATTATTGTAACGTCGAGCCAGCATTTCTTCCCTTCTCGGAAAGCGTATTTGACGATATTCCCCGCGATTTCCTCTATAAAGAGGGAAATGCTTTTCACAGCTTTCTCATTTTCCTTATTGGCCGCGGCATATTCAAAGAATTTTTCCGAGATCTTAACTACGTCGTCGGGATCATTCCCTATGGAAAATTCAAGGATATCCCCGTCTGCGGCGCCAAAGGACTTATCGACCATCATCAGGTCGTCAAAGGACAAAAGCAGCTTTTTCCTGCGCACCGCAATTATCAGGTACACGGTGATAAGCGTCAGGACTTCCCCGATGATAAATGCCATCCATATGCCGTTGCTGCCCATTGGTTTGATCAGCACCAGGGCCGCCAAAACGGTATATACAAGTGATTCCAGTACGCATATCAGCAATGCCGTCCCCACTTTTTTTGTCGCCTGGTAAAAGCTGAGGAAAATATTGTTCAGCGCCCTGAACGGCATCGACACCGCAAACAGCAAAACCGCCGCCACCGCCATATCCATCACCGCTTCCTCACGTATCCCGAGCATTTTCGGCAGTACGCCCGGGAAAATAAACAGCACCGCCGCTCCGAAGCAGTTTAAGGCAAACCCCATTATGATGGATAATTTCAAGGTTCCCCGCAGCGCGGTCTTATCTTCTTCTCCGTGGAACATTCCGGCAACAGGTACTATCGCCTGGCCCACGCCCAATGTAAGGACGCCGAAAATATTATTGGCCTGGTTTCTCACATTGAGCGCCGCAATAGCGCCGACACCGATAACGGCCGCCGTGATATTGTTTAAGATGACTGATTTGAGGGTGTCGCATACTCTGCCGACGGCGGCAGGGGCCCCCGTGACAGTCATTGATCCCAGCACCTTCCATGGGCTTTTGGGCCTTACCAGCTTTAAGGTATTCTTTTTCCCCAAAAAATGCAGGCAGGCAACCGCTACCGCTATCACATAGCTGAGCGTTGTGGCAAGCGCCATACCGAACATTCCAAGCCCCAGCACAGCCACCATAAAGAGATCAAGCAGGATATCCGCCACCGACATCGTCACGATAGAGAAAAGGGGCAGTTTTGGGGATCCGTCTATCTTGACAAATCCCATAAGCGCCGTAGTCATTATAGTCGGGATCGTTCCCATAAAGAACCCCCGGATATAATCGGCGGAAGGAACGAGGAGCTCCTCCTTTGCGCCGAGGATGACAGCAAGCTTTTCGGGGAAAAACAATCCCGGGATCGTGATGATCAAGCCGCAGACCAACGCAAACAGTATCGTTACGGTAAAAATATTCCTTACCTCATCTTTGTTCCCTTTTCCCACAGCCTGGGACGCCAGCGTGGTGCCGCCACCCGAACAGATATTGCCGATGGCGGAAAAAATGATCCCTATAGGGCTTACGATGCCCATAGCCCCGAGAGCGTCCTGGCCCAATAGCTGTCCGGCAATAATATTGTCGATCAGCATCCCCATCGTGGCAGCCACCGCGGAAAAGATCGAAACAACAACAAATGATGAATATAAATTCTTTATGATATAGTCATTCCTGCCGCGCCGAGCCATAATATTCAGCCTCCGTTTTGAATCTTTGACATTTTCGTCATTGCGTCCATAATGTCATCCTGCGTTATAATGTAATTAAAGAACTTTTTAATCCCGTCAAAATCATCCGTGACGCCGCATTCATCTATTTCCGAAAGCGCCATTACCGTAAGCGATGTCCTGTAGGCAATAAATTTTTCAATGTCATCCCAGTAATGTTCGTCCGTCTGCTTCTTTAACTCGTACCCTATGCGGAAATACGGAAGGATATCTTCATAAAGAAGTTTCCTCCTGTCCTCGCCGGGTTTGTATCCCATCAAGAAACAGGACTGGACAAAGCTTGCCACATCATACAGGTAATTTGCGTAACAGCAGCCGTCAAAATCAAAAAGCCAGACATTATTTCCTTCCACAAAAAAGTTGTTTGCATGGAAGTCGCCGTGGCATATGCCGTATTTCCCCAAATCCTGCGGTATTTTATCGATCTGCGCCGTGATGCCGTCAATATGCTCCCTTACATTCCCATCGAGCTTATCGTATGAGCGGGCTTTTGACGATTCGATGATCTCCTTCAGGGAATCCCTTTTATAATTCATGCCCATTGTTCTTTCATCTGTGCTCACAGCGTGTATCGTCCCTAAAAGTTCGCCCACACATATAAAAAACATTGGCGTCATGTCGATGGTCGCCTTTACGTTTCCTCTCGCGGTGCGGAACATGCAGGCGCGGTAAACCACATTATCGATCTCAAATTCCTCGAGGATATGGCCCGCCAGCGAAGTGTTCGGCTCACATATCGTTTCCGCATAGGATTTGAGGTCATCTACCCACATAAGCTCGCTCATAATAGCCGCCTTGCTTTTTTTCGGCGTGATACTGACCCGTATCATATACGGTTTATCCGGGAAAATGAACGCATAGTTCTGAGTGGAAAAATGCACCACCGCCTCATTAATATCGACGCCATAACGTTCCAGAAGGACTTCTCGCATCTGTGCTTTTACAGGACTGACCATAAGATTAACCACCTTTCATTCATAATAGGATCTGGATGTCAAATACCGCCGAGGCCATCATCCGAGTACAATATCACATTCCGTAAAATCCGGCCTTTGTTCCATTTTGCACGGGATGCCCTCCGCGTTGAGCAGGTCGCACAGGGCAGGGGCATAGGGATCCTTTTTCAATCGGGACATATAAGTTATCTGATATTCATCCCCCGACCGCACGATCTCTACCGTGACAGGTATCACACCCGCCGGAAGTATCGCCGCGATATCGCTGATGTGCTCATCTATGCTCTTCCCAAACTTTATTTCCCCGACATAGCTTATTCCAAATGTATAGCGGCCCACGGCCCTCTCATTCATCTTTGAGCAATAAGCGATCTTCTCCTCAAGCGTAGGACATTCCCTGCCCACACGCTGCATGTGGAGATACTCTTTCTGCGCGGCGGCAGTTATATTGCGGGAATCCGCCTCGGCTATGATACTGTCCCTTACGCTGCGAAGCCCCTCCGGCACGGAAAGGGCCGCCGTGCCCTCGTCATACGGTATCGACAAAGTGCTCACGCAGCACTGCATGGTGGGTTCCGCCTGATAGGAGGGCCTTGCGTCAACAGCCATAGCCGACACGATAGGAAGTCCCTCCAGGTCATTTTTCTCCGCGATCACCCTGCTAAGCATATAAGTAAACAAAGCCGACGTGCTCGTGTTGTTCTGGCTGATGTACCTGTCCGCGTTCTCAGCGTCAACAATAAAATGATAATATGCGCATTTCCCGTTTTCCTCTATCAATTCATCGGGCACGGTATAGGCGCGTTCATATTCGTATCTCCCGGCAGGGGCCGCCTGTTCATCGGGAAGAAACAATGTACTGTCAGCGTATTCCCTTGGATCTTCATCGGTATCTGCAAGGATCAGGCCGCTTATCCCCTCCGATGTTATTCCGTATTTTTTGCTGCAATAATAATAGGCAAGCGTCTGCAAAAATTTCATGCTGCCCACGCCGTCATTGGTCCCGTGGAACATATCGACGGTTATTTCGCTGCCGGAGTAACCGATGCGCGTGAGATATCCGTTATTCTCCTTTCCGCCCACAGTTCCACGGCTCCCGTCATTGTGGTGGACGACGGGCCGCTCATGGTTAAGCGCGCAATAATAACGGCTTTCGTCCTTCACTACCTTAAAGCTGAATGCCTTAAACCGCGAAAGTGTTTTTTCCGCCGCGTATTGCAGGGCATCAGCGTCAATGTCTTCATCAAACCTGAGCGCGATCCTTGGGGCCTGTGTCTTTCTGTAAAATCTCATGCTCACCTGTGTGCGCAGTCTGCCCGATCCGTCAAACTGGTCCCTGAATTTCGGATCATCCGCCCCATTACGCTCCTGCCGTATATTGCCGTTCCACACCTCCGCCAGCTTCGACGGCGTTTTATACTTATAAATATTTTCAATCGTCAGCCCATCCAGCTCCGCCGAAAGAAGCATCGCCTGTATGGAATCCCCGCCGATGGCAAAAAAGTCGTCGTCCGCCCCCACAGGGGATATCTCAAGTATCTTTTCATATGCGCCGCATATCGCGGTCTCCTTTGCGTTTTTCGGCGCTGTGTATTCCCGTTTTATTGTATTTTCTTCCGGCGCTTTCAGGCTCTTTCTGTCGATCTTCCCATTCGCATTGATGGGCATTTTTTCCATCCGGACCAGATGCGAGGGGATCATATATTCAGGGAGCTTACAAGAAAGCAGCGATTTCAGCTCCTCGCTTTCAAAATCCCGGTCGGCTGTGTAAAATGCACAGATATATGTCTGCCCGTGTGAATTTACGAATCCCTTCACTGCCGCGGCGGTGATCCCTCCGATGGACGAAAAAGCCGCCTCCACTTCCCCAAGCTCTACACGCTGACCGTTGACTTTTACCATCCAGTCCTTGCGGTCAACATAGACAAGATTTCCGTCGGGAAGCATACGGCAGATGTCATTCGTATGGAAGCAGATACTTCCGTCGTCAAGCTTTTCAAACGCTTTCGCCGTCTGTTCGGGCATCCCGAAATATTCGCAGGCTATATCCCCCACAACGCAAAGCTCTCCCTCTTCCCCGAACGACCCGATATGCCCGTCGTCACAAAGCAGGAAAGCCCTGATACCGTTCGCCGCTTTTCCGATAGGCGTATTATCGTATGATTTGTCCACTTCAAACATTACCGCAACACCTGCGGTCTCGCTGCATCCGAACAGGTTCATAAACCGATAGCCGTTGCCTGTTATGCGCGACACGCGCTCGCTTCCTGTAACGACTAAACGGAGTCTGCTGTCATCGACTTTCATAAGTTTTAACATTTGCGGGCTGATGAATGCGGTTGTGATGTCATGATCTTTGATGTATTTTTCGATCGCGCGGATATCCCTGCGCTTTTCTTCGGCAAGGATATGGACCGTCTGGCCTTGTGACAGAGGTGTATAAATATCCACCATCATTACGATAAAACTGAACGGGCCGCAGCAGAGATGAATATCCCTATCTGTGGAATCAAATGTATCCGCGTGGCGTATAACGGAAGCCGCCATGCTCCTGTGCGTGTGTACGATGCCTTTCGGGTTGCCTGTAGAACCGGACGTATAGATCAAAAACGCCCTGTCATCCGAATTTACAGATACGGCATCCGCCGGTTCGTGCCGTATGGCCGAGCGGACAAATTCATCGTCAATTACCATCTTTGCGCCGCAGTCTTTGCTGATGTAATCGATCCTTGCCTGAGGGTATTCCGGCGAAAGCGCGATAAACGCCGCCCCCGCTTTTAACACGCCAATTTCAGCGGCAATATATTCCGCGCATCTCGACATACATATCGGGACAAGGTCGCCCTTTGTTATTCCCTTCTCCATAATAGCGCCGCATATCCTGGAACTGATATCATCAAGCTGCGCATATGTGGTGCTTCTCGCACCGTCCTTGTCTATTATTGCAGCCTTTGAAGGATATTTTTCCGTTATTTCCCTAAAAATGCCGGGAAACGTCCTTGCTTCTCCCATATCCGGAGCCTCCTGTTTTTCTTTTCTAAAATGACATCCTATTCAATATTCAACAAGTCCGTAAAACCTGTCACATCAAAAATGTCAAGGATATCGCTGTTTGCGTTCCTGACAGTCATTTTCCCCTGCTTGTTCATGATCTTTTGAGCCGACAAAAGCACTCTCAATCCCGCAGATGAGATATATACCAAATCCGACAAGTCGATTTCAAGATCTTCCACTCCGGCATAATTTTCCTTAAAAACTTTTTCAAACTCAGGAGCAGATAATGTGTCAAGACGTCCCTGCGGTTTCAGGACCAGGCTGTTGCCGTTTTTGTTTTTGATGATTTCCATATGTACCTCCAAGAATATAATTTTTAAATTTCCTGTCATTTCCTATGACGCTGAAACCAGGGCTTCCGATTGGTTTTTCCAAAGGGAAAACCCGCGATATATGCAGGCTATAAGGCCCTTTTCCAATCGGTAAGCCGATTTCTTTTTGCTTATTTTACCCCCCGGACACTCTTGTCAATAAAAATGTAACCGTTCAGCCCGCGCCATTCGCAAAGCCGCGCTGTGCGCCTGTCTTGCGCTCCGCCGCGAAAAGCGATATAATGGGCAAAAAGGACGCGGGCCAGGCTCCATCCATGCAGGCGGCCGCGGCAGGGCAAGGAGGATCCCAATGGTAAAAAACAACGACTACGAAACGGAAGAAATGACGGTAGAACTGGATCTGGACGACGGCCGGACGGTGACATGCGCCGTCATCACCATACTGACTGTGGAAAAGAAGGATTATATCGTCCTGCTCCCCCTTGATGAAAACGGGGAGAACAAAGACGGGGAAGTCTGGTTTTACGGATACAGCGAAAACCCGGACGACCCCAATGAAGAACCCGAAATGACTTATATCGAGGACGATGAGGAATTTGAAAAAGTGTCCGATGCGTTTGACGAATATCTGGATAACTGCGAGTTTGACGAGCTGGTGGAAGACGAATGATCCCCCAGCAGAGGGTTCAGGAACCGGGAGGGCAGCCTGGGGCGTTCTTCTGTACCGCTGAGGTAGAGGAGCTCCAGGTTTTCTTTTGCCCTGGTCATGGCCACGTAAAACACCCGGCGCTCTTCCTCCACCTCCGCCTCCGACAAAAACCTGCCGTGGGGAAATACAGTCTCGTTGCAATCGACAATGATCACTGTGTCAAATTCCAACCCCTTTGAGCCGTGGACCGTCATCAGGCGTACCGCGCCCTCCTCTGTCTTTTTACTTTCCGCGCGTTTTTTGCCTCCGTTTCGCAGAAGCGCCTCTGTATGCGCTTCCTGGGCCTTCTTCCACTCTTTCCAGTGGGCGAACCGCGCCGCGTCCGCCCGCAGCCATTCCAGAAGCTCCAGCCATTCCGCCAGCTTTTCCCCGTTCCCCCCGGCGAGCCCGCGCAGATATGTCTCATAGCCGATGGCTTTCCGCACATAGGATACCGCCGTTGCGGGAGACAGTTTCCCCAGGGCTTCCATCTGCCTGACGAAACGCCTTCCCCGCTCCGGCGCCTTTATCGGCGGCCCTCCGCCCGGCCTTTCCGAAGCCCCTTCCTCCAGGCGGCGAAGCAGCTGCCCAACGGAGCAGGCGTCCCCCACATCCTCCCTGCTGAGGTACCGGGAGGGCCGGTTCAGGATCCGCAGCAAGCTCCCCCGGTCTTCCTCCCCTCCCGCCAGCCTCAGATATGCCATCACATCCCTGGCGATAAAGTGCTCATAAACGCTCTGCATCCGCTCGTTCATCACAAAAGGGATCCCCGCCGTCCTAAGGCGCACCGCAAGCCCCTGCATGGCGGCATTGGTCCGGAACAG
>CANPYT010000075.1 GCA_947588705.1 uncultured Acetatifactor sp.
TTACCCGGGATTCCCCGCATCGCCTTTATGCCTGGAACAGTTCCTCCAGCTTATCTTCCTTCAGCTCCGCGCCGATAACGCACAGCTTACCGGTCACCTCCGGCCTGCCGCTCCTGATGTCATGCTCCTCCGGAACATAGTCAAAATAGATCCAGGTGCCGTCCGCCGCGGGCACCATGCCCTTGGCCCGGAGGATCGCGCCGTACTCGCCGCTGTCCAGCGCGGTCAGGATACCCTCCAGCTTTTCAGCGGTGTAGACGGCAGGAGTCTCCCTGCCCCAGCTGCTGAATACTTCATCCGCGTGGTGATGATGGTGGCCGTGCTCATCGTCATGATGACCTTTATCGTCCCCATGTTCACCGAGACCTTCGCCTCCACCGGTGCTCCTCGTCCTCATCATGGTGGTGCTCATGCTCCTCATCCTCACCATGATGATGGTGATGGTGCTCCTCGTCCTCGTCATGATGGTGGTGCTCATGCTCCTCGTCCTCATCATGGTGGTGGTGCTCGTGCTCTTCATCCTCGTCATGATGGTGGTGATGATGCTCCTCCTTCACCTGCGCCAGCATCTCCCGCATCATATCGTCCAGCGTGTCTGCCCCCTCAATGGTCTCCAGCACGTCGCGCCCGTCCAGCTGCTCCAGAGGCGTCGTGATGATCGTCGCCCTGGGGTTGTGCTCCCGGATCATCTGCACACATTCCTCCAGCTTTGCGCCAGTGACCTTGTCCGTCCTGCTCAAAAGAATGGTTCCGGCAAACTGGATCTGATTGATGAAAAATTCCCCGAAATTCCGGATGTACATCTTCGCCTTGGATGCGTCCACCACAGCCACTGCGCTGTTTACCTGGACGTTCAGCTCCGCCGCCACATTTTCCACCGCCTTCAGCACATCGGACAGCTTGCCCACGCCGGAGGGCTCGATCAGGATACGCTCCGGTGCGTAAGTGGAGATCACTTCCTTCAGCGACGCCCCGAAATCCCCCACCAGAGAACAGCAGATACAGCCGGAATTCATCTCCTTGATCTCAATTCCGGCCTCCTTCAGAAAACTGCCGTCTATGCCGATCTCACCAAATTCATTTTCGATCAGCACGGTTTTGCTGCCGTCCAGCGCTTCCTTCAGAAGCTTCCTGATCAGCGTCGTCTTGCCGGCCCCTAAGAAACCGGAAAATACATCTATTTTTGTCATATTCATCCACCCTTTCCATGACATACACGGAATATCTCCGTGAAAACTTTGCCACCTATCATCATCTACCAAATTGACCCGATTGTCAATAAGCGGATTCTAAAAGTTTTGTGAAGTACACCAGTTCAGCCGGCACCCATATCCAGCGGAAAATCGTGCTCGCACGAATTTTCCGCTGAATATGGGTGCCGAGGGAGCGCCATTTCATGAGCAAAGGCAGGCGCAACGCGCCGGAAAGCGCGACAGCGCGGCTTTGCGAATGGCGCGGGCTGAACGGCAAACGAGCCAGCTCCCCTTCATGCGCAAAGGCAGGCGCACAGCGCCGGAAAGCGCGACAGCGCGGCTTTGCGAATGGCGCGGGCTGAACGGCAAACGAGCCAGCTCCCCTTCATGCGCAAAGACAGCCGCAACGCGCCGGAAAGCGCGTATGCGCGGCTTTTGCGAATGGCCCTACAAATACCCCAACATTTCCATCACCAGCGCCAGCGGCACAACGGCCCATTCCCCATCCTCGCTCCTGCCGGAGAGGATCCCCAAAAGCCGCCCCCGCCTGTCACAAAGACCGCCCCCCGACATTCCCGGCTGCCCCGGCGCCCTGACCCAGGTCATATACTGGCCATAGTCCTCCATATAAATCCACTGGTCCAACACGACCCCTTCGTAAGCTTCCTCCGCCACGCCGCTTTTGCTGCCGATGACGATACAGCCGTCCTCTCCCTGCACCGTCTCCCACACGGACTTGTCCAAAACTGCGACCAGATACCGCTCCAGATGCTCCTCCGGGATCTCTTCCAGAGGTATCCGGAGAGCCGCCAGATCCGCCAGATCCGAAAAACCCGCTTCCGCTTCCTCCGTCTCCCATCCGTCCACAAAAGTGACCCGGACTCCCCCGCTCATATCCGCCAGGACATGGGCAGCCGTCACAATGACCAGGCAGCCCTCCTCTTCCGCGCAGATCACGCCGCTTCCCGTAAGCTGCCCTGCCTCCAGCCGTACCATCATCCCGCCCGATACCTCCTGCAGGAGACCTGCCAGATTTTCCGTCTCCGCATCCTCCCATTCCAGCAGCGGCGCTGTCTGCACTTTCCGCGCCGCCTCCTGCGGCTCCGCTGTGTCTCCGGCTTCTTCCCCCAGGTTCCTCCGCTGCCCCCACCCGGAACTCCACAGGACAACCGGCATCAAAAGGAACAACAGGAAAACATATCTCTTCTTGACGATCTTACCTCTCAATTTCCCTCCAAAATCTAAGGCCCTCCGAAACCGTCCGGCCAGGCCGCAGTTCCGCCCCTTTAAGGTTCCCCCTTTAAGATTTCCCTTTAAGGTTTCCCTTTAAGATTTCCCTTCAAAAAGCTTCTTTGATAAGCCCCCTCAAAAAACGTCAAATAACGCCGGCCTTTCACCACAGATTTTTACCGCAAAAAGTCCGGAACACGCGGTTTTGGAAACCGCGTCTTCCGGACCGGGCATAAGCAAAACGATAAGCCGGGTTATGTCGTGAATGATCATCTATCTAGCACGGCTGTTGCCAGCCGCGTCAAGCGACCCACCTGAAAGCAGGCCGGGCAAGCCTGTCGCTTTCATTTTGGTCTTGCTTCGGATGGGGTTTACACGGCTCCGCCCGTTACCGGACGGACGGTAGTCTCTTAAACTGCCATTCCACCCTTACCAAATCCCACAGCGTTGGCGCTGTTGTCTGGCGGTATCTTTTCTGTTGCACTGGCCTTGGAGTCACCTCCACCGGACGTTATCCGGCATCCTGCCCTGTGAAGCCCGGACTTTCCTCACCCGCAGGCATTACCGCCCGCGGCCGCGATCATTTGTCTTACTTACGCCCTGGTTATTATAGCCTGAACAGGGAGAAAATGCAAGCAAAAGGCGAACCCGCTTCAACTGCTTCAACTGTTACCCCTGTTGTCCCGCCGCCTACACGTTAAAGCAGCTGCCGCCCACAAATTCCCTGCAGATAGAGTTATTGGGAAGGCTCTCGCTGGGTACGCTGAGAAAATAGTCCAGGAATTTCAACAGCCTCTTGGCCTCGTAATACTCCGGCGCCTCCTTGGGGATCTGGAACAGCAGCGGCTCCGCAAAGGGCTTCAGTACCGCCAGCTCATAGATCAGCGCGGAATTAAACATGGCGTCCGCCCCCTCCTGGAAGGGGAAAATATTTTCTTCCTCGCCCCTCCGCACGGAAGGCCACATCTGAATGGTACGCTGGGCGCTGGATCCCCGTGTCCTGGCGTCTCTGACCATCCTGCGCAGCAGCCTGCCGTCGGTGGTGGGGATCCGGTTGTGGTTGTCAATGTTCAGCGTGGTCAGGGCGCTGATATAGATCTTAAATTTGCTCTCCTCCGGCAGGGCATAGGACATCTTGTCGTTCAGCCCGTGGATCCCCTCCAGCACCAGAATATCGTCGGCTTTCAGCTGTTTGAAATTGCCGCGGTACTCCCGCTTCCCTATCTTGAAATTAAAGGTGGGGATCTCTACCCGCTCCCCCGCCAGCAGCCGGGTCATGTCCTCGTTGAACTTTTTGACATCGATGGCCTCGATGCACTCAAAATTGTAATCCCCGTTCTCATCCCGCGGCGTAAGCTCCCTGTCCACAAAGTAATCGTCCAGCGCAATAGGGTGCGGCGATTTGCCAAGCGTCCTGAGCTGGATGGACAATCGGTGGGAAAAGCTGGTCTTTCCCGAGGAAGAAGGCCCCGCGATCATCACAAACTTCACGTTTCCCCGGCTGACGATCTCCTTCGCGATCTCCCCGATCTTCCGCTCCTGCTCCGCCTCCTGCACCAGGATCAGCTCGCTCATGGAGCCCCGGCAGATCTGGTCATTTAAGTCTCCCACCGTCTCGATCCCCGCGGTGCGGCCCCAGCCCTCGGAAGTCTCCATGGTCTCGAACAGCTTCCTTCTCTCGTCAAAGGGCTCCACGACCGTAGGATCCTTCTTTGTCGGAAGCAGCAGCATATAGCCGTCCTCATAGGGGATAAGGTCGAACCATTTCACATAGCCCGCATTGGGCAGCATGTAGCCGTAATAATAATCGCAGTAGCCCTCGATCTCATATAGGTTCACCGTAGAGCTCATGCGGTAGTGGAACAGCCTTTCCTTGTCCGTCATGTTCCGGGCCCGGAACAGCTCCATGGCTTCCTCCAAAGGATAGGTACGCTTCATAAAAGGCGTTTTGGCCTCCACCAGCTCCCCCATCCTCTTTTTCAGCCTGTCCGCGCCCTGCCGGTCCGCGGGGATCCGGCCCATGCCGTTCACATAGGTGCCGTGGCCCACCGCAAATTCCACGCTGCTGTTCTGAGCCGCCTCCGGCCCGAACAGGTCATAAATCGCCTTCAGCAGCAGCATAGTTGCCGTGCGCACATACGTCTTGTAGCCCACGTCATCCTTTGTGGTGAAAAAATCCACCGTGCAGTCCTTTGTCACTTTCTTGAAAAGCTCCCTGATCTTTCCGTTGGCCACGGCCACGGCGATCATCCCGTCATACTTCTCCTGAAATTCCGCCGCTATGGCCTCATAGGAAGTGCCCTGCGCATACTCCCTCTTTTCTCCGCACACTGTAACAACCGCCATACTTTCCTCTCCTTCCGCCATTCGCGTTCCCTGTCTCAGGTTTCCCCAAAACGCCTTAGCGCCAGCCGCACATCCGCAAGCTCCGGCCGGATCTGGCACAGCCTTTCCTGCGCCCGCTTTGATTCCTGCCCTTCCAGCGTTTCGGCCAGCTTCTCCAGCGTCCTCTCCTGTTGCCGCAGGTACTGTTCCAGGCCGGGATGCCGCCCTTCCAGCAGCTTTCCCCCAAATCTGTCGCAAAGCCGCTGAGGAAATCCGGGCGCCTCCGCGTCCTCCTCCCCTGTGGCCCTCCCCGGCACGGCCCTCATGGCAAAATAATATTTTCCGTCCTCCCTGACCATATCCTCCTCAACGATCCGAAGCCCGGCCTCCCGCAGGAACCTTCGGAACTCTTCCAGCTCGGACTGGGGCTGCAGGATCAGTTCCCGAAGTTCCCCGACCTTCTCCCGGCTTTCCCTCAGGATCCGCTCCATCAGCCTGCCGCCCATCCCGGCGCAGACCGCCGTATCCGCTTCCCCGGGGAGAAGTTCCTTAAGCCCGTCGGAAAGACGGGTCTCTATGTACGTTCCCAGTCCTCTGGCGTCAATATGCTCCCTGGCCGCAGACAGCGGGCCTTTCCTGATATCCATAGCGACAACGCCGGGGCTGATCCCCCTCTGCACAAGATAGATGGACAAAAAGCCATGATCACAGCCCACGTCCGCCACCCGGTTCCCGGGCGTGACCATCCGCGCCAGCATCCGCAGCCGTTCTGAGAGGACGATCTGTCTTGCCTCCATCAGTCGAGATAATCCTTCAGTTTCCGGCTGCGGCTGGGATGACGCAGCTTTCTCAGCGCCTTCGCCTCGATCTGGCGAATGCGCTCACGGGTGACATTAAATTCCTTGCCCACTTCCTCCAGGGTGCGGGCGCGGCCATCGTCCAGCCCAAACCGCAGCCGAAGCACTTTCTGTTCCCTCTCCGTCAGTGTTCCAAGCACCTCCACCAGCTGCTCCTTAAGCAGGGTAAAGGCCGCCGCATCTGCCGGCACGGGCACATTGTCGTCCTGGATAAAGTCTCCAAGGTGGCTGTCCTCCTCCTCGCCGATAGGCGTCTCCAGAGAGACGGGCTCCTGGCTGATCTTCAAGATTTCCCTCACCCGGTCCACGGGCATGTTCATCTCATCCGCGATCTCCTCCGGGGTCGGCTCCCGCCCAAGCTCCTGGAGCAGCTGCCTGCTGACCCGGATCAGCTTGTTGATGGTCTCCACCATATGCACGGGGATCCGGATCGTCCTTGCCTGATCCGCAATAGCGCGGGTGATTGCCTGGCGGATCCACCATGTGGCGTAAGTGGAAAATTTATAGCCCTTGCGGTAATCGAATTTTTCCACCGCCTTGATCAGGCCCAGGTTCCCCTCCTGGATCAGGTCCAGGAACAACATGCCCCTGCCCACATACCGCTTGGCGATACTGACCACCAGACGAAGGTTGGCTTCCGCCAGGCGCTTCTTGGCATCCGCATCCCCAAGCTCCATCCGCTTTGCCAGCTCGATCTCTTCCTCCGCCGACAGAAGCGGCACCTTGCCGATCTCCTTCAGGTACATGCGGACGGGGTCTTCAATGCTGATGCTGTCCGGGATGGACAGATCAAGATTCTCCACGTCCACATCGTCTTCTTCCGTGAGGATGATCTCCTCGTCATCCACATCGTCATCCTCCGTGATCCGGAGCACATCCACATTGTTCTGATCCAAAACCTCCAGGATCTTTTCAAACTGCTCCTCCTCCAGGGGCATATCCATGAAGAATTCACTGATCTCCTGGTATTCCAGCACATTTTTCTTTTTTTTGGCAAGAGCAAGCAGCTCTTTGACCTTTTCGTCAAACCTTGCCTGTGTGTTTTCATCCATTGTAATAGCTCCATCCTTCCTCGGGAAACTGTGTTTCCCCTATTTTAGTTATAACCTCAATCCAGCGAAATATGCGTTTTTGCCAGTTCCTCCAGGGCTTTCCTGCCTTCTACCGCCTGTTTCAGCGCATTCACATCCGTTCCCAGCTTCCCGGTGTAATATTCATAGCTGTTCTTTTTTACGGACAGCAGGATATCGTGGAATGCCTTCTCCCTCTCCTGGGGAGTGTCCAGCTGCGGCAGGCTTGTGTGGAACAGGGCCGCCACCTCACGCTGTTCCTCCTCGTCCTCAAACATGCTGATGATCCCCGCCGGCTGAAAATTGCCCTCCTCCAGTTCCCGGAACAGCCGCTCCGCCACCCTGCGGTAGATCTCCTCCGTAAAGTCCTCCGGCAGAATATATTTTTTGATCTTTCCGTACAGGGCGGGCTCGTCCGTCAGCCAGGTCATCAACAGCCGCTGCGCCTTTTTCGCGCTCTCCTCCGGGTCGTTCTTCGGGTGTATGCCTGACCTCGGCCGCTCCACCGGCCTCTCAAGGCCCGTCTGGGCCGCATAGCTGTTGACAAGCTTCCGCAGGTTTTCCACCCCGATCAGGTACTTGTCCGCTATGGCCTGCAGGTAATTATCCCGCTCCACATCCTCGGAGAACTGACAGAGCTTTTTGGCGATCTCCCTGTGAAACCTGGTCTTTGCCTCCGGATCGCTCATGTCAAACTGCCCCTCCAGGATACGGACCTCAAAGAAAAAGCTGTTCTCCGCCTGGTCGATCCTCTCCTGGAACGCCTCCCTGCCCAGCGCCTTCATAAACTCGTCCGGATCCTTATAGGGCCGCATGTCGATGACCTTCCCCACAAGCCCCGCCTCCCGCAGGATACCGATCCCGCGCAGGGCCGCCTTCACGCCGGCGCCATCGCTGTCATAAGCCAACAGCACATTTTCCGTATAGCGCCGGAGCAGATTTGCCTGCTCCGGCGTAAACGCGGTCCCCAGGGAGGCCACCGCCTGGGTGAAGCCTGCCTGGTGCATGGCGATCACATCCATGTACCCCTCACACAGGATCATGTTCCCGCACCTGGCTGTCCTGGCAAAGTTCAGCCCGTAAAGGTTCCTTCTCTTGTCGAAGACCGGCGTCTCAGGAGAGTTCAGGTACTTTGGCGTACCGTCTCCCATGACCCGTCCTCCGAAACCGATGACCCGGTGGTTGATGTCCTGAATGGGAAACATGACCCGGTTCCAGAACTGGCTGGTGAGGCCCGACCTTTCAGAATGGCTTGCCAGCCCCACCTCCTTGATCAGCTCGTCCTCGAATCCCTTGCCCCTGAGATACTGCACCAGCTCCGAGCCGTTTTTCCCCGCGTAACCCAGCCCAAACCGATGTATGGTCTCATCGGACAGTTCCCTTTTCTGCAGGTACTGGTAGCCCACGGCGCCCCTGGGGCTGCGCAGCTGGTAATAAAAGAATTTGGCGGCCTCCCTGTTGACCTCCAGAAGCCTTGCCCTCCGGTTCTCCCGCTGCCGGGCCTCCGCGCTGTCCTCCTCCTGGGGCAGCTGTACCCCCGCCCGGTCCGCCAGGGCCTTCACCGCCTCCGGGAAAGACATCCTCTCATAATTCATCAGGAAGGTATAGACATTCCCCCCGGCCCCGCACCCAAAGCAATAATACATCTGCTTGGAATCCGACACGGAAAAAGAGGGGGATTTCTCATTGTGAAAGGGGCAAAGCCCCCAATGGTTGCTTCCCCTTTTCTGCAGCCTCACATACCCCGCCACCACGTCCACGATATTGTTCCGCGTTCTGATCTCCTCGATCAACTCTTCCGAATAATGCATGAATACCTCGTTCCCCGCCCAGGCCGCCTCTTAAATCGACCAGCACTTGGGGATATAAATGTCCTCATAGATGGCGATCGCAAACCGGTCCGTCATAGAGCCCACATAGTCGCAGACCACCCGCTCCCTGGGCTCCCCTTCGTCCATGAGACGCCTGTACTCCTCCGGCATACTGTCTACAGATTTCATAAAATGCAGGTACAGCGTCTCCATCAGCGCTTCCGCCTTGCTCTCCTCGCTCTTTGCCACAGGATTCTGGTACACGTTTTCAAACATGAACTGCCGCATCCGCTTCATGGCGGCGGCCACCGGCTCCGACATGCGGATATCGTTCCGCTCCATGCTGTTCATCACAATGTCATGGATAAAGTGGTCCAGCCTCTCGCCGGTGGTAGAGCCGATCACCTCCCGGATCTCCCCCGGCACATCGTCCTCCCTCAGGATCCCCGCCCGGATGGCATCATCCATATCGTGATGGATATAGGCGATCTTGTCCGAAAACTGGACGATCTTTCCCTCCAGCGTGTGCGGCGTCCCGTCTGTCTGGTGGTTCAGGATCCCGTCCCGCACCTCATACGTCAGATTCAAGCCCTGGCCGCCCTTCTCAAGCCTGTCCACCGTCCGCACACTCTGGACATTGTGCTCAAACCCAAGGGGGCATACCCGGTTCAGGGCCCGCTCCCCCGCATGGCCGAACGGCGTGTGCCCCAGGTCATGGCCCAGCGCGATAGCCTCCACCAGCTCCTCATTCAGCCGCAGGGCCTTTGCTATGGTCCTGGCGTTCTGGGAGACCTCAAGGGTATGGGTCAGGCGGGTCCGGTAATGATCCCCCTCCGGCGAGAGAAACACCTGCGTCTTATCCTTCAGCCTCCGAAAAGATTTACAGTGGATGATCCGGTCCCGGTCACGCTGAAACACCGGCCGGATATCGCAGGGTTCCTCTTCCTTCCGCCGCCCCTTTGAGTTGATGCTCAGGGCCGCATAAGGGCTTAAGTACGCCTTTTCCTGCTGTTCAAAGCTTTCTCTGATCGTCATATACGCCTACTTTCCGCCGCTTTCGCGGCATCGGAAAAAGTTGCGGAAAATCACTCTCCTATCACTATTATTCTGCATTGGAAGGAAAATTCCTTTCTTTTGTAATGTAACTTTTCCATTTTTTGTCACAGCCAGGTATCCCTGCCGCCGGATCCCCTTCCTCCGGCAGCGGAAAGCTTCCCCCGCCAGGTCTGCCGGATCCCCTTCCCGATATTTGCCCCAGCGGCTCCCCGCCCTGTCAGCGGCAGATATCAGCGGCAGATATCGTAAATGAACTCCGCGTTCTTATCCATGGCCTCCCTGGCCGCCTTCACGGGAGACATTTGGAACACATGCCACATGCCCGGATATGTGTCCATTTTAACGGACACATTGGCCTCCACAAAAGCCTGGTGCAGGCGCTTGGAATCGCTGAGCAGGATCTCATTCTCCCCAACCTGGATATATGTGGGCGGAAATCCCTCGAACTTGCCGAACAGGGGGGAGATATATGGGTCTTTAAGCTCCATGCCCGGCGCGTAGGCGTTCACCATCCTTTCTATGTAGGCGCTGTCCAGGACCGGGTCCAGCTCCGCCTTTGTCTGGAAGGACTTTCCCGAGGAGGTCAGATCCGTCCAGGGCGACATCAGCACCAGCCCCCTGGGCAGAAGCCGCCCCTCCTCCTTCAGCCGCAGCGTCAGGGACAGCGCCAGGTTGCCGCCGGCGGAATCCCCCGTCAGGATCACGTCCCTGGCCCCATACCCAAGGAGCATCAGGTAATCCCAGGCTTTCATGCCGTCTTCCACAGCCGCCGGGTAAGGATGCTCCGGCGCCAGACGGTAATCAAAGCAGAGCACATCCATGGAGGTGGAAGCCGCCAGCTTTGAAGTCAGGGTCCTGGCGTACAGGCTGCTTCCCGTGGAATACCCGCCCCCGTGGCAGTGCAGGATCACATACTTTTTCATATGGGCCCGGTTGACGCTGACCCACTCGCCGTACATCCCGTCAATATCGATCTCCCGGTAACAGATATCCCGGGTATTGCTGAGGATCGCCCCGATCTGGTCCTGGGAATGGCGGTGTTTTTCAATATCCGTATTCTCCACCATGCCGTGGACCCTCTTGATCAGGTGCATCAGATTCTGGTTTCTCTTATTCGCTTTTTCCGTTGTCATATTCCCTCTCATTCCGCCGCCCGAAGCGGCACCTTCCTGTCTCTGTTTTCATCCCGGCAAGACGCCCTTCCACGGCCGGAAGCCCGCGCCGGGCGGGACGTTCCCGCCCCCGTCCGGAATTTCTCCGCGCCCGCCCCGGCCCGTCAGAAATGCAGCCTGCGCCGGACGGAATTTCTCAGCCTGCGCCTGGACAGCATGGTGATAAAGGCAATATCCAGCACACCGCAGACTGTCAGCACCACCGCGGACCAGCTCAGGGAGATCCCGCCGTCCACATACCGGTCCACCAGCAGCTCGATCCCAAGGCAGAGCAGCCCTGCCGCCGTAAAAAAGTACAGCGACACCGTCAGAAAAGACTTGGGCAGCACCCGGACGCACAGCGTAAACAATTCCGCCACCGCCGTGACCAGCACCGCCAGCGGAACGCCAAGTTCCGCAAACCATACCCTGTCACTTGACAGGAAAGTGATCATATACAGCAGAAAGACGATCGCCGCCCCATCGTACAGCAGGGAAAGATAGACCGGCTGCCTGGTATATATCACAAAGGGCTCCAGCAGCACCCACAAGAGCACACACGCCCCCACTACCGCCAGGGACCAGAGATGCTCCCGGAAGACCAGCGCGTTCAATAGCCCGCATACCCCGGCTGTGGCCAGGGTCACCATAGTCAGCAGGATCCCCACGTCTTTCCGCTTTACGGTCTCCACCGCCCCTTTCTGCGCGGGGAAGGGCTGCTGCGCCTCCGCCGCCTTTTCCATTTCGTTCGGATTTAACACCGGCGTACCGCATAGCGGACATTTCTTTGCGGAAAGATCCAGCTCCACGCCGCAGTTCACACAATATGACATAACGCTCCTCTCTCGATCGCCGTCCTAAATTCAGCGATTGCTCTCGATTTTTACATGAATGCCGTCCTGCACCAGGCGGCGGAAAAAATACCGCTCCACATCCGCCTCCACAATGCTGCTGGCAAAATTTACGGTGAGGATGTCCTCGAAGCTGATGATCGCGCAGTTTGTCCTTCGGGAAAAAGGTTGTCCCATGTAAATATCAAACCGCCGGATATACGGCTTCATCCCTTCCGGCACCTGCAGGGCCCCCATGTTGGTCAGGCCCGCGGAAGAATTGCGGTCCTGAACCTTCGTATAAAACATCCGCACCACGAAATCCTTGATAAACAGCGGCACCACCCGGATAATGGGGTTTCGCTGGGTGGCGGCGTTGGTGGTGATATCCCCCCGCAGCAGCTTTTCATTCAGATGATACCGCATATAATTGTGCACCTGGAGCACGATTTCCTCAAAAGTATACTCCCCCAGCCTGGGATCCACCCCCGGATAGATCATGGTGATAAAATTCCGCAGCGTGATAGAGGGGAAAAAGCGCCGCAGATTCACGGGCATGGCGATCCTCACCGGCCGCAGCCTCCGCTCTCCGTCCGCCTGCTGCTTCTGTAAAAGCGCATACAGAAGCACCGCGTTCAGATACTCCGTCACGGTGGCGTTATACCGCTTTGCCACCTCCACCACCTGCTTTACGGACATGATCCCGTCGATGATGTTCAGCGTGTAAAAAGGCTCCGCCGTTCCCCGGACCCGGTAAGTCTTCTCCCCCGGCCGCGGCGGGCAGACCTTCGCGTTGGCATACCGCATGTATGCGTCCTCCAGCTCCTCCTTGTCCGGCTTTTCCCCGATATCCAGCACAAAACCGCCGTTTTCGATGCCCTCATGCCCCAAAAGCCTCAGATAAGTTGCCGTCAGCGTCTGGAGCACACACATGCCCCCCGTGCCGTCCCCAAGGCTGTGGTGGGCCTCCAGCGCAATACGGTTGCGGAAATAATAGACCCGCACCAGATACCGGTTATTGGCCTTAAAATACATGGGCTGGCAGGGGTTCTTCACATCCTCCTGCACAAAAGGGCCCGGCCGGTCGTTTGGCTCCAGATACCGCCAGAACAGCCCTTTTCGGATAGCCGCCTTATAGGTCGGGAAACGCGGCAGCGTCAGGTCCAGCGCCTTCTGCAGCACCTCCGGGTCAACCTCCTCCTTCAGCACCACGGACAGGCGGTACACGGAAGAAAAATCCCGCCTTTGCAGCGTGGGATACACGATGGCCGACAGATCCAGCTTGTACCAGTCCCGCCGCTCCGCCTTCTCCCGGATCGTTTTTGGTTTCTTATCCATTTCAATCCCCCTCTTCCCCTGCAGCGTCATTTCCTGCTGCGCCAGAGAAAAAAAGAGTGCTAAGTAATGTACTTAACACTCTCTGTACGTGCAGGAAAAGAGACTTGAACTCTCATGGTATTGCTACCACACGGACCTGAACCG
>CANPYT010000076.1 GCA_947588705.1 uncultured Acetatifactor sp.
TAGGATGCGGAGTTATTGTCGAAAATGATAAAGGAGAAATATTTTAGAGAAACAAATCGGCGCTTGATGGAGGAAAAATGTCAAAAGAAGAAAAAGAGCAAAAACGAAAACCAAAATACGGCATGTTCTCCTGCGTGAGATATATCTACCGCGTACTGTGGGAAAATCAGCGGTTTCTGGTGTTTGTTGGGCTGGCGGTTGTGCCGCTGTCGCTTTTGGCGGCGGCCCTCGGGCTCTATGTCTCTCCCGCGATCATTAACGCCATCGGCAGCTATAGCGACTTCGGTTATATCGCCCTTGTGGTGGCGGGTATGGTTTTGGCAAGGGCAATCGTTGACTCGGCAAACAAAATGCTCCAGGGAATCGTAAGTTATGTTGAGGCAGATGTTGTGCATATTTTGCTCTATAAATGGGCATCTGCGTACCGCACAGCCGACTGGTACCTGAATTATGACGTGCATTACAATGAGATCAGCAAACGGGCAGAAACTGCCATAGGGGACCATTCCCACGCCACGCATTTCCCGATGATCTTCGCAGAGACGGTGGGCGAGGTATTCAAATTTTTCCTTTTCGGCGCCACAGTTTCAATGCTCCACCCGGCAATCCTCGTGATCTTACTCATCGGCGCGGTGGTAAACCGCCGGATGTCCAACTGGCAGTGGAGGAAGCACTATCAGGAGCGGGATGAACGAAACGCCGCCGAGCGCAGGCGAAATTATATTGTCCTTCACATCGCCAAAAACCTCGGCTATCAGAAGGAGATCCGTCTTTTCAACATGGCGGAGCCCCTGCACCGGCGCTTTTCTGCGCAGATTGATGAATCCCTCGATCTGCAGAAAAAGCACGAGCGCCGCGGAGTTCTGGTCTCGCTGGTGGATTTCCTGATCGTCCTGCTGCGCGATGGAACAGCCTATGCGTTCCTGATATATAAGGCGCTTCTGGGCGAGGTTGACGCGGCCTGGTTTGTTTTGTATTTTTCGGCGATCAGCTCCCTCGCGGGGCTTCTTGGCGGCATCGCGTGGAAATTCCAGCAGGTAAAAGAAGGAGCGGCGCAGATAAGCGACCTGCGGGAGCTTTTGGAATATGAAGGCAGACTCAACCATAGGGAGGGCATACCTGTTCCCCGGAAGCCGTTTTCCATCGAATTTAAAAATGTCACGTTCAGATATCCGAAAGGCGAGAAAAACGTCCTGGAGAACGTGTCGTTTAAGGTGGAAGCGGGCGAGAAGATCGCGCTTGTGGGTCTCAACGGCGCGGGAAAGACCACACTCGTCATGATGATGTGCGGGCTGATCCTGCCAGACGAGGGCGAGGTGCTGCTGGACGGCCACACGCTCTTTGAATACAACCGGGACGAGATGTACTCGCTTTTCGGGATCATCCCCCAGAAGTACAACCTGCTGCCGGTATCGCTGGAAAAGAATATTGCCTGCACGGTAAATGAGGACGAGATCGACCGCGGGCGGCTGGAACGGGCGGTGGAGCTTTCCGGCTTCAAGGAGAAAGCGGACAGTCTGCCGATGGGACTGAAAACGCCGCTGGACCGTGTGATAAACGACGACGCGGTGGAACTTTCGGGGGGAGAAAAGCAGAAGCTGCTGCTTGCGCGTCTCATTTACAAAAGCCCCCTCTGTATGATTTTGGATGAGCCGACGGCGGCGCTGGATCCGATCGCCGAGGACAAAATGTATCGCCGCTACAACGAGATCTCGAAAAATTCCACCTCGGTATTCATTTCACACCGTCTGGCCTCGACGCGCTTCTGCGACAGGATCTTCCTTTTGGACGGCGCAGATTTTGCCGAGGTCGGAACCCATGACGAGCTGATGGCGAAGGGCGGAAAATACCGTAAGCTGTTTGATGTCCAGAGCAGATATTATCAGGAGGAGGGCGCGCAAAATGGCTAAAATCACTCTGAAAGACGACATTTCCTGCCTGAAGAGGGCGGTTAGGATCTGGCACAGCTATGCGCCGAGATACTGGACTTTCGCGGTCATTCAAAGAATCCTGCAGCGGGTTTCTGCTTATTTTTCGCTGACGATGTCGGCTTTGCTCCTGGACGAAATCTCGGGGGCCAAAGAGAAGGACAGGCTGATCCTGTTTGCGTGTCTGACCGTATTGGGCGGATTTCTCTTTTCGGTGGTCACCCGCGTTATGCAGATGAAAACCGAGGTTCTGGACAGCCAGAATTATTACAGATATTCGCAGATCCTGTTTGATGAAAACTGCAGGCTGCAATACGAACATCTCGAAAATCCCGACGTCAGACTGTTAAGCGAGCGGATCGACGCCACTACGCGGACGATCTACGGTGGGCTTATGCAGGTTTTATACAGCGTTCCGAATCTCATAGACGGGCTGACTGAGCTGATACTGTCTCTTTCTCTCACCGCCGCGGCGCTCTTTGCGACGGCCTCGGGGCAGTTTACGGGAATATTGAAGGGGATCAATTCACCCTGTTCGGCGGCGCTTATGCTCCTGCTCATCGCGGCGTTCTCCTTCCTGACGGCGAAGCTTCGGGTGAGCAGGCAGAGCCGGGAAAACGACGCGCGGAACGAGATCTCGCTTACAAGCCGCCGCTATGCGGCATACGGCCGGCTCTGGGGTTCGGACATGGCCGTTTTCAACCTGCACAGGATCGTCCTGGACGAACACAAAAAATATACTCTGCATCCGCCGTGGCTGCAAAAGATTCGGAAGATCGGGCTGGTCTTCGGTGCGCTGGATGTTCCGAAGGACGCCGCCATGCAGATTCTCATCCACCTCTACGTTGCGGCAAAGGCGTTTTGCGGAGCGTTCGGAATCGGAAGCTTCGTTCTCTACGAGGGCGCCATCGACCGCTTTGTGGGCGCTATCGACAACCTGGTTACGGGTTTTACGGAGATCAGGTTCAACACCGGCTACCTGCAGACGACATACGAATTTTTTGACCTGCCGAACAAGATGTATCAGGGAACGCTTGCGGTGGAAAAGCGGGACGACCTGGACTATGAAATCGAGTTTAAGGACGTGAGCTTCCGCTATCCGCGAACCGAAAGCTGGGCGCTGAGACATATCTCGATGAAGTTTAAGATCGGGGATAAGATCGCGATCGTCGGCGAGAACGGCTCGGGAAAATCCACTTTTATCAAGCTTTTGTGCCGTCTCTACGACCCGACCGAGGGCAGGATCTACTTAAACGGCATCGACATTACGCGGTATCGTTACAACGAGTATCTGTCGCTGTTTTCGGTAGTTTTTCAGGAGTTTCAGCTGCTCGCTTTTTCGCTGGGCGACAATGTCTCGGCAGGCTTTGGCTATGACGGCAAGCGGGCAAGAGACTGCCTTGTACGCGCGGGAATGGGGGAAAAGCTTAACGATCTTGACAAAAAGGCGAAGGAGGAAGGGAAATCCGCGCTGGACTACTGCATGGGCAGGGAGTATGATATCGAGGGCATTGATTTTTCAGGCGGCGAAGAACAGAAGACCGCCCTTGCAAGGGCGCTTTACAAGGAGGCTCCGTTTGTGATCTTAGACGAGCCCACCGCATCCCTTGACCCCCTCGCCGAAGCCGCGGTATACGAGAATTTCAACAAAATTTCAAAGGACCGCACCTCGGTGTTCATCAGCCACCGCCTGTCAAGCTGCCGCTTCTGCGAAAGGATCCTGGTATTCGATCAGGGACAGATCGTGCAGGACGGAAGCCATGAAGAGCTGTACGCCGGGGAAGGCAAGTACAAGGAACTCTGGAACGCGCAGGCGGGGTACTATAGCAACACGTAACGGTTCAGCCGGCTGCCAAAAGGATTCCATCGGGTTTTATTAAGGTGCCCCAACTTTCCCGTTTCATGCCTGATCATTTTAAAAATGGCGATAAGGTTCCGGCCCCGGTTGCAAAGGACGGAAACGCAAGCGAAAACTGGCAAGCAAAAACTGTTTTATCACTTTGGTTGTCATTTGTATCTTTTTCTGTTATGCTTGTTCAGGGGGAAGGGTAAACAAAGGAGTTGTCCATGAGCGGAAGATCGGCGGATAAAGAGGCATTTGAAGAGGCTAAGAAAAAAGTGATAGGGATCGACAGACAGCGGCTTGGTATCGGTACCCTGTCGGAAAAATCCGTTCATGCTGTTCTAAAAAATTATTATGAGCCTGATGAGGATCATCAGGAGATTCCCATAGAAAATTATGTGGCGGATATCTATGCCAACGGGGAAATTATAGAGATCCAGACCCGTCAATTCAACAAGCTTCGAGGGAAGCTGGAGGCATTTCTCCCCTTGTACCAGGTGACTGTAGTCTACCCGATCCCAAAAGAAAAATGGCTTATCTGGATCGATGAAGAAAGCGGCGAACTGAGCCGGAAGCGGAAGTCTCCTCTGAAAGGAACGCCATATTTAGCCTTTCCTGAGTTGTATAAGATCAAACGGTTTCTCAAGGACCCGAACCTGAAATTGAAGCTGGTGTTGATGAATATGGAAGAATACCGCCTGCTGAATGGATGGAGCAAAGATAAGAAAAAGGGATCAAGCCGGTTTGACCGGATCCCTACCGAACTTGTGGAAGAGGTGGAGATCGGATGCCTTCAGGATTATTTTCAGTTTGTTCCCTGTGAGCTGGAAGATTCCTTTACCTCGAAAGAATTTGCCAAAGCGGCCCATATCCCTTTATCCCTGGCGCAGACAGTGCTGAATATTCTCTATTACGTGGAAGTTGTGACGAGAGTGGGAAAAAAGGGAAATCAATACCTGTATGCGCTGCTGGACGTTTAGTCTTCCTCTTCATTTTCCGCGGCCAGGGCCAGGGAGAAGATAAATTCGCTTCCCGCCCCTTCCGTGCTGATCACGTTGATATTCTCACCGTGGCAGTTAATGATTTCCTTTACAATGGAAAGGCCAAGTCCGGTACCCTTTTTATCCCTGCCGCGGGAGAGATCTGATTTGTAAAACCTGTTCCAGATCAGTTTCAAATCTTCCTTCGGTATGCCGATACCGGTGTCCTTGACAGAAACAAAAAGCTTATTTTTTTTCAGAGAAGTTTCCACCTTGATCACGGAGTCATGATGGCTGAACTTAATCGCATTGTCGATCAGGTTATAAAGCACTTGCTGTATTTTGTCCATGTCGGCGTGGACATACATTTCATCTCCCGTGAGGATCAGTTCGATGGCTATGGTCTTTTTGCGGCAGGTTCCTTCAAAAGACGCGGCCGTGCTGCGGATGATCTGATTGATATTAAAATCTGTCTTATCCAGCAGCATCCCCTTGGTATTTAAATTATTCAGTGTCAAAAGACTGTTCGTAAGTTTCGTGAGCCGTTCGGTCTCATTGAGGACGATCTCCAGGTATTTTTCGTGCATTTCCGGCGGGATCGTGCCGTCCAGCATCGCTTCCAGGTATCCTCTGATCGAAGTGAGGGGCGAACGAAAGTCATGGGATACGTTTGCGACAAATTTTTTTTGATCGTCCTCCGCTCCGGCGATCTGACTTGCCATATAGTTCAGACATGCCGCCAGGTATCCGATCTCGTCTTCACTTTCCACCTGAAACTCGTAATGCATGTTTCCGGCGGCATACTGCTCCGTGGCGTAAGTGATCTTTCGCAGAGGTATATAGACGATTTCCGTAAAAAAAATCAAGATGATCAGGGACAAAAGCAGCAGGATCGCCAGGGAAATATAGGAAATATTCAACAGGCTATTGCAGGACTGCTGGATATCGTCCATGTCGCAGTGAATGACCACATATCCTCTGACCTTGTAATTATAAGTAATGGGAGCAAGCACGGTAAGCATTTCCGAGTCAAAACTGCCGAAAAAATCATCCACGATATAATAAGAACCATAGGTAACGGTTGGGTCGAACCCCTCGATCATCACCACATCCTCTACGTTCAGCGGAGTGTTCGTGTCCAGAACCAGACGGCCGGAAGGATTGATGATCCGAATGGTGGATCCCATATACACGGACAGGGAATCCAACTGTGTCTTTACCGTTTCCAGGTCTGTCTCGCTGGCATAAAGCCCGCTGGCATAGGTGCCGGCGATCAGCGTAGCTTCCGCATACAGGTTTTCCGCTTTTTCCCGGATAAGATGCTCCTTTGTCATGCTGGGAACGAAAGTAGTCACGATGATAAAACTGAATACGCCAAATATGAAATATGCCAGCACAAATTTTAGATAGAGGGTCTTTTTCATCCGTTCCTTACCTCAAACTTATAGCCAACGCCCCATATGGTGCTGATTTTCCAGTTGGCGTGATCCTTGATCTTTTCCCGGAGGCGCTTGATATGCACATCCACAGTGCGGGTATCTCCAATGTATTCATACCCCCAGATCTGATCCAAAAGCTGTTCCCTTGTGAAGACATGGTTTGGAGAAGATGCCAAAAAGTATAAAAGCTCCAGTTCCTTGGGAGGCATATCTATACTGGCGCCCCTGTAGAGCACCGAATAGTTGGTAAGATTGATGATGAGATCCGGGTATTCCACATACTTTTCATCTTTTTCCTCGGATACAGCCGCGGCCGGTTTGTAACGCCGCAGCACCGCCTTCGCTCTTGCCACCAGCTCTTTGGAATCAAAAGGTTTTTCGATATAATCATCCGCTCCCAGCTCCAATCCCAAAACTTTATCAAAAACCTCCCCTTTGGCGGAAAGCATGATAATAGGAACAGAATATTTCGCACGTACTTCCCGGCATACCTGATAGCCATCCATACCGGGCAGCATGATGTCGAGCAGGATCAGGTTGGGACAAAAGCTTTCCATGGCGGGGAGCACTGATTCCCCGTCATTTAAGATCAGAGTTTCAAAACACTCCTTTGTCAGGTACAAAGAAATCAGTTCCGCAATATTGTTGTCGTCGTCCACGATCAAGATTTTCTGTTTGCTGGCCATACTGCAGCGCCCCTTTCTGTTTAGAGCCGCAGGAGAATGCGGCATAAGGATGATTATTTGAATGTAACAATTGTGACACCTGCGTCACCTTCTCCAAATTCTCCCAGACGGTACTCTTTTACATATTTTAACCGCTTTAAGTGATTTTGAACGGCACTGCGCAGTGCGCCTGTTCCCTTGCCATGCACGACCCTGACGCTGGGAAGGTGGGCAAGGTAAGCGTCATCCAGGTATTTGTCCAGCAGCGGGATAGCCTCGTCCACTGTCTTGCCCAACAGATTGATCTCTGTGGACACGGAAAAGCTTTTTGACATTTTGATCTTTCCGGCGCTGGAATGCTGGAGTTTTGGCGCTGAAATGTCATTTTCCTCCACCAAAACAAGGTCTTTTACATTTGTCTGGGTGCGGATGATGCCGCATTGTACGAACAGCCCGCCCTTCGCGTCCGGCAAGGTGCTGACGGTACCCTTTAATCCCATGGAGACGATCTTTACCATATCCCCTTTTTTCAGTTTCTTCGGATCCAGAGCCTGATGCCCCGGCTCTTTGGGGCCGTTCAGAGACAAGTGTTGATTTTTTTCGCTGATCTTGTCTCTCACCTTCTGCCGTTTCTTTTCCAGTTCCCGGATATCTGCCCCGGCTCCGGCCTTATTGAAATCCCGAATGGTTTCGTCGGCGATTTCCTTGGCTTCCTGAAGGATCTCCCTGGCTTTTTCATTCGCTTCCCGCAGGATCCGATCCCTGGACTGGTCGATCTTTTCATTCTTTTGTTTCAGCTGCTCCTGGAGCGTATGGATGTGCGTCTTATACTCTTCTATCTCCCGCTGCTCCCGCTCGATGGTGACCCGGCTCTGTTCCAGGTCTGCGATCACATCCTCAAAACTTTTCTCTTCCTTACCGATCTGCGCTTTTGCGGCCTCGATGATGGAATCCGGCAGGCCCAGTTTGGAGGAAATAGCAAATGCGTTGCTTTTGCCGGGAATACCGATGAGAAGCCGGTAAGTGGGCTGCAGGGTCTCCACGCTGAACTCACAGCAGGCGTTTTCCACAAAATTTGTAGAAAGAGCGTAAATTTTCAGTTCACTGTAATGCGTGGTTGCCATGGTCCGGATGCCTCTGTCATGGAGAAAATTTAAAATGGAAATGGCCAGGGCTGCCCCTTCGGTGGGATCCGTGCCGGCCCCAAGCTCATCAAACAGGCATAACGAATCCGCATCCGCATGTTTTAAAATGTGGATAATACTTTTCATATGGGATGAAAATGTGGATAAGCTCTGTTCAATACTCTGTTCATCGCCGATATCCGCATAAACTTCCGTAAAAATAGATAGTTCCGACCGATCCAGGGCGGGAATGTGCAGTCCTGCCTGCCCCATCAGGGTAAAAAGGCCCACAGTCTTTAAGGACACCGTCTTGCCGCCCGTATTGGGCCCGGTAATGACAAGAAGGTCAAAATCCTGGCCCAGGCGGATATCGATAGGCACCACTTTCTTTTTATCCAACAGCGGATGGCGGCCTTTGCGGATATGAATATGATGGTCTGTAAAAAACAATGGTTCCGTGGCATTCATATCCATGGCGAGCTCTGCCTTCGCAAAGATAAAGTCCAGCATTGTCATGATTTCCTGGTTTGCGGCCAGCTCCTCCGTATGTTCTCCGGCCTGTGCGCTCAGGGAAGCCAATATGGCGCGGATCTCCTCCTGCTCCTGAAGATCCAGCTCTTTCAGCTGATTGTTCAGGCTGACGATAGCGGCGGGTTCAATAAAGTAAGTAGAGCCGGTGGCAGACTGGTCATGGATCATGCCGTTTACCTGGGTTTTGTATTCCGCCTTTACGGGGATGCAGTAACGGTTGTTGCGCATGGTGATGACCGCATCCTGGAGGTAAGTCCTGTAAGATCCGTTCAACATGGAAACAAGCTGGGTGTGGATCTTGTCATTTGTCTGCATCATGGACCGACGGATGCTTTTCAGTTTTGGACTAGCGTCGTCAGCGATTTCTTCCTCTGAGAGGATACAGCGGTTAATTTCGTTTGCCAGCTGAGTCAAAGGGGCCAGCCGGCGGAAATAATCATCCAGATGGTCATCCGGCGCTTCTTCATTGTCTTTTTTGCCGTATGCCTTAATGCGGTTCACATTATCCAGCATGGCGGCGATCTTTAAGAGCTCTGAAGCTGACAGCGCACTGCCGATACCCAGGGCCTTTATGGAAAATCCCAGGTCTCTGTTGCTGCCGAAAGAAGTGCTGCCGGATTTGAAAAGCCGGCGCAGGGCGTCCGCGGTCTGTGCCTGGCTCAGTTGAATTTCCTCCAGGTCAACGGAAGGAACCAGCTCCCGGCACAGCTTTTTACCGGGTTCCGAATCCGCCTTTTCCGCCAGCAGCTGAATAACTTTATTATATTCCAAAGTTTTTAATACTTTTTGATTCATAAAGATGATCCGCCTTTCTGTGAAAGGTACTATACAAGTTAAAGTCAGAAGCCTTTCTGAAAAGTATACCATGATTTTGTGAAAAATGCGAGATAAATGTAACAGTTCAGCCCACAGTTCAGCCCACAGTTCCAGCCCGCTCCATTCGCAAAGCCTCGCTTACGCGCTTTTCGGCGCTCCGCAACTTCCTTTGCCCATAAAGCGGCGGACATAAAGCTGCCCGCTGTGATGTTTATTTGCGTAAAAAAGCCTATTTTGATATAATGTTTTTATCGACCCTGAAAGAAAAGCCTGCCGCCTGTAATTCCAGGCAGCGGCGGCGGAATGGAGCACTTCCATGAAAAAAAAGAAAACCTTTTTATGCGTGTCCGCGTTCGCGCTGATCTGCATCGCCACGGTATCTTTTCTGAGTCTGTTTACAGAGACTTACTCACCTATCCTGGGTTATGTCAGCTGGATCTCTGCCGAGCTCATCGACGAAAACGGCAGCATATCCTTTGACCCCTATACCGCTGTCCCTCCCGAAACATGGCAGCCGGGCCAGGACATACGTATCACCGGCCGTCTCCCGGAGCTCTCAGAACTGCCGGAGCTCTATGGGGGAAACGGCTATACAATGCTGGAATACAGCGGAATGGACCTGACCGTGGAAATAGACGGCGCGGAAAGGCTTCATCTTTTCTCCTCCAACCAAAACTCAGACACCCACTATTATGAAGTGCTGCATATCGTCCTTTCCCCGGAAGACGCGGGGAAAGAATTTGTCATTCTGTATACTCCCTATTCTGAAGAGGCGTTTTGGGCTCCGCTCCTGGCCCGCTTCTCCAGTGAAGACGCCGTCTACCGCGCCGATTACTCCTTCGCTGTCCAGAATGCCCTGCCTGCCGGAGCCTATGCCCTGAGCTTTGTTTTTATCTGTATGATTTTTCTGTTGAGCCTCTATATGGACACTCCTGCCTGGGCGCTGCTCCTTTTGGCACTGGTTGTATTTTTTTCCTGTGTGATCGACCTGAACAAGCTGCTCGGCTTCTATCTGTTCCCTCACAAACTGTACTTTTTCCTGGCCACAGAGCGGTCCTATTTCCTGCTCGTTGGTCTGGTATTGCTTTATTTTCTTTCCATGCGGAAAAGATCCTATTGGCGTTACCTGGCCCGCGTGACATTTTATACGACCCTTGTGCTTGCCGTCTGGTATGGGATCAGCAGCCTTCATAACGGCAGTCTCGCTTTTTCCGTAAACTTATTACTGGCCAACCTGTTTGAAGGCCAGCTCCACCTGGCATTCTATTACCTCAGCATCTACCTTACCACGGCGAGCGCCGGGATCACGGCTTATTCCCTGCTGCGCTCCCATTTACACATCCGCACGGAGGCGAGTACCCTGACTATGCATAACCATCTGATCCTGGAAAATTACCGCCAGATGGAACAAAACCTCCGCAGCACTTCCCTGATGCGCCATGAGTGGAAAAATCAGGTAGCCGCGCTGCACCTGCTGGCCGTCCAGAAAAACTATGAGGAACTGGACCGCAAACTGGAACAGATGGACAGCAGCCTGAACCATATTTCCACACGCCATTACAGCGACAACATTACCGTCAATGTCATCCTGCAGAACATGGAAATGAAAGCCGCTGACCTTGGCGTCCGCTTCCATGCAGCCGCACCCCTGCCGGAAAGCCTCAATATCGACATAAGCGACCTCTGTTCCCTGCTGATCAATATGCTGGACAATGCCCTTGATGCCGCTTCCAAAGCCGACGGCAACCGGGAGATCCGCATCAGCCTGAAGATGTCCTTTAGCTTTCTTGCCATCAAGTGCGAAAATACCTATACCGGCCCCCTGTCCATAGACCAGGACGGACATTTCCGGAGCACAAAATCCGATTCGGAGCATTATGGTATTGGCATCACTCAAATGCAAAATGTAGCCGCGAAATACAATGGCATTCTGAGCATTGAGTACACGGAAAACTGGTTCACTGTCCAGACCGCACTTAGCATAACGGTTTGATGCTTTTTAAAAATGCGCGGGAAGCAAGACAAAAAACTGGCCCATGTATTCGGAATGTCCGAACAAGAAACGCGTAACAAATTTGCCAGGGGCAGTTTTCAGCTGACGATCTGTAACCGTTCAGCCCGCGCCATTCGCAAAGCCGCGCTGCCGCGCTCTCCGGGGCTGTGCGCTTGCGTTTGCTCAAAAAAGGCGTTCCCTCGGTTGCGGTTAAATATCCAAATTTATGTCAAACAAGATTTGCCGAATCATGCTTGGCTAATTTGTTTTTCCGCGCTATACTATATCTACCCTAAGAGGGGAGGTATTGCGATGTTTATCTGCATCATCCTCCGGAATGATGGCTCCGAAAGTTCGGACAGGTGGCTCACGCCCCGGAATAATCATCTTGACATGGATCTCATTGAATCTCTACGCTCTAATATAAAATACAATACCCAGAAAACAACTGACTGTAAAAGAAATCACAAACCGCAACACTTTAAAATCCGCGCTATTAATCCATAATCCAAAAACAAAACAATAGTAGTTAGGGTGTTGCCCACAGCAAAATTAATTCTTTTATAACAGCAGTATTTTTAAGGAGAAGAAAAAGAAACTTGCTATAGATAGAGCGAAATGCTATAATCAGTTATACGATTGGTGGGAATAAAACAAATATGTGAAAGGAGTCCGGCAGTGAAAACGATTCTGGATCTGCACGATATACAACAAAAAGTTTCTGACCTTGGTTGCCAGTATGGCGCAGAGCGAATTTTTCTCTTTGGCTCCTATGCAAGAGGAGAAGCTACCGCTGACAGCGACATAGACCTGCGTATCGACCGTGGGCACATTAAAGGCTGGGCGCTGGGCGGGCTTCTCATGGATTTAGAAGCGTCTCTGGATAAAAAAGTCGATCTGCTCACAACGGGCAGCTTGGACATTTCTTTTCTGGATGCCATCAAGGACGAGGAGATTTTGTTGTATGAGCGGAAACCGTGATAAGAAAATCTTATCTCATATTATTCAATATTGTGAGCAAATTGAAGAAACAGTTAATTTATTTGGTTCAGATTATGATATTCTTTTAGGAATCATACCTTTCGTAATGCCTGTTGTATGTGTCTCTTACAGATAGGTGAATTATCTAACTCCTTGTCAGAAGACTTCCGCATTACGCATATGGCAATCCCTTGGAAACAGATTCGCGGTTTCCGCAATATAATCGCTCACGCTTACGGTACTGTTGAGCCATCTATTGTATGGGAAATTATTACAACCGGCGTTCCTCAACAACCCTATTCCACGCAATCGCAGCAATAAGTGACACACAAAACGCCCCTATGGAAATAATAATAACCGACATTGTCTCAATCACTTGATTTCCCATCAGTTTGTTTCCTATCAATGTATAAATAACGCCTAATACACCCGAATGAAATAAATCAAGAATGTGCACCCCGCAAGCTTAGAAAAATCCCTTTTGATTTTTAGTACGGAGAATCCTGCAAAAAT
>CANPYT010000077.1 GCA_947588705.1 uncultured Acetatifactor sp.
ATCACTCTCAATTTATCCAAACGATCTTTTTCTCCACCGCCGGACAAAAATCTCACACCTCCCTGAAGTGTACAACAGTGTATTGTCAGTAAATCATATACTTCACAATCATGCAATCCGCTGTCCTTTATGTCAAAATATGAAAAATCCTCTCCATTGGAAGATATGTAATAAGCCTGAAATAGCTTTCCTAAAGACATAACAGCCATGATAAGCATATAAGTAACATAGTAGTCCACTCTTGGGTGCATATATTTAGGCAGATTAGTATTTACTGCAACTAATGGCAACTTCAATTCCTCCGCCACATGCTTTTCTCTCGTGAAAAGTCTGTCTGCACAATAGTCCCAATTTGATTTGTTATAAAATCCTCCAACCAAATTAGTAAAGGTTAAAAGATGCGTCAGCCTTGCCTTTGAACTTTTAATATTGTAATTTTCAGCAATAGTAGTAAAGGAGTCTAAACCCATAGAAAGTCCAGTGCCTACAGCTCCTACGTTTTCTAAGGGCTTTTCTGTCAATTCTGCATATATTTTTGTTGCATGGAGTTTCGGGTCATGCTTTGCCAAAGTACAGATTAGCTGTCGTTCCAACATAATCTTTAACTCAGCAGAAACAGGATTCTCACATCGTATATCATGCCCCCTTAACATAGCCTGATTAAGAATTCCTACCAGGAACGCATCTGCGCGGTCAGTTACCAGATACTGCCCCCATTTCTTTTCAACTTCAAAAAACAATATAAAATCCTTTTGACCGTCGGTTTTTACATTAGTTTCAATGCGTGCGGTTTCCTCATTTTCTTTGTATTGAATTTTTCCTATGGTAATCATCTTACATTCTCTCCTCTGCTCTTAAAATTTATTCCAGATACCCTTCCCAGAACTCCACGCTCTCCATCTGCCCTTCCGCCTCTCTCCACGCTTCCGTCACAGATACATTTTCCCTCTGGTACCGCTCCGTCACATCCTGAAACCGCCTCTTAAGTGCCTTATATTCCTTTTTAGATTTCTTATATTCCACATAAAGATTATTCGCTGGATCCACCGCATAATTTACTTTGGTCAGGTACTGCTTCTCCTGATAATATCCCCAGCCATACGGAATGATCCCAGGCTTCTTCTTTGCTAAAAATCCCGGCAGCCGATGCCCGTTGCAGCTGTAATCATATAGGAATTTCTGAAATCTGCCCAGCTCCTCTCTCTGGTACAAGCGCCCGTAATCAATCTGCGCCCTGATTTTTTCAGGAATGGGGAGCAGCTGATTATCCCGAGCCCGTTTTTCACGCATACATTCCTCACCGTTCAGTTCTTTCAGGAATTCCGGCCCCTTCAGATAGTCCTCCACCGCATCCAGCAGAAGCGAAGCGCCCCGATAATTGAATTTGTAAATTTCCTCCCAGAACAGATACGTGATACGCCGCATCACGTCCACATCCTGTACCTCGCCGCGCATTGTCTGCAGGATCAGGTCATTTCTGTGCACCTGATAAAATTCCAGAGAGGCGGAAAATTTGTTTCCAAATCCCTCATGCCAGATGCAGATGCCGTTCATCGTGATAAATCTGGCATGGTTTCGTATCGAATATTCCACATCGTCACCGCGGACAAAGAATGGCATGGGCAGATTGTTCCCCCTGACTATCTTCGCCGGAATACAGCAGTACCACCATCCCGCATACTGGTGTACATCCGGGACGATCATCTGTTCATTTCTCAGTACGCTGTCCCAAAGGTTCAGGTCAAACCGCGGCTTTACCGGCCCATGCTGGCCCAGCGGGCCAAAGAAGCCCACATCCTCATGCTGGATGTTTCTCTGGTGGATCTCCAGCATTGCCCCGCTGACAAAATGATCTTCATATTCCGGTTTCAATAAAGCCAGAAGCCTACACAATCTCTTAAAACTTTCCGGGGAAAAAGCCACATCGTCATCCATCAGCAGCACATGTGTCGGTCTGAACTCGGAGTTCAACGCTTCGATCATTCCCCTGGCAAAGCCGCCGGCTCCTCCCACATTTTTATTGCGGATCACCTTGATGTGTTCATTGTTCAGCCCTTCCGGCCGCAGCGTGGCCCCATTGTCGATAATCTTCCACTGGAAATGATCCGTAAATTCCTCCTCGCGAAAGATAGTCTGATTCAGCATCTCCGCATTCTTCAACACATAGGCTTCCTTCCGGAAGGTGGTGGTGACCATGACAATGCGTGGATCTTTCATTTTTTCGGTGTCCGCCGACGCCACGTAGCAGCCTCCGTACAGATAGCTGTTTTTCAGAGCGCTGATCTGAAAAGATACTACAGTGCAATTACAGGTCGGAGGGTACGGCAGAGTGATCTTCTGGCGTTCCTTCAGATCAAAAAGATATCTTCCCAGCCACTCTTTTGATATTTCATTTTTTCCGTTCATGTAATGGCCAAAAAGATCTATCGTAAACTTTCCCCGGATATCCAGCTCCAGCGAAAAATCCTCCGCCACCGTGTAGGTGCTCCATTTTTCAAGAGAAAACGCATTGAAATACGTAAAGAATTCATAAAAGTTATTTTTCTGTAAAAAGCTGCTATGATCCGGTCCGGTGACGATGTCCCCGTTGCTGCATCTGTAATACATATCTCTGGTATGATCTTCATACAAAATATTTCCCACCAGGATTTCCTGTAACACGATTTTTTCTCTTCCCATTTGTTACCTCGTTCCCGCGCCATCCACCGCGCGTTTCTTCCTCTCTTCTTTCTCACCCGCACTGTTTCTGATACGCCCTGCAGACTTCCTTCGGATCCCCTATCATCTTCATCTCGCCCTTTTCGATCCAGACTACCTTGGTGCAGTTGTCCAGGATGGTTCCCATGCCGTGGCTGACCATCAGGACTGTGGAGCCGCTGTGTATCATCTCCTTGATCCTCTTTAGGCTCTTCTTTCGGAAAGATTCGTCTCCCACCGCGAGCACCTCGTCCAGGATCAGGATCTCCGCCGCCTCACCGGCTGTTGCGATGGCAAATCCCAGCCGCGACACCATGCCCGAGGAAAAATTTTTTACCTTCTCCTCCATAAAATCCGAGAGCTCCGCAAAATCCACGATCTCCTGATAATGTGTGTCAAGAAATTCCTTGGAGTACCCGATAATGGCGCCGTTCAGGTACACGTTTTCCCTGGCGGACAGTTCCATATCAAACCCCGTCCCCAGAGTCAGCAGGTGCACCTTCCGATCGTCCACCACCACCCGGCCTCCTGTGGGATTCAGCGCCCCTGACACGATGCGGAGCAGCGTACTTTTCCCCGAGCCGTTGGTACCGATGATCCCTACGATCTCTCCCTGGTAGATGTCAAAATCCACATGATCCAACGCCACCAGTTCCCGGTATGTCACCTGTCCTTTCAGCCTCTGGATCAGGTACTCTTTCACTCCCGACGCGTTGCTTGTGGACACCTTAAAGACCATGCTCACATCCTGGACGGAGATGATCGGCATTTCCGTCCGGCTTAAGCCTGCGGCCTGCGGGTCGTCCTCTGTCTCCAGGACAAAGCTTTCTCCCGTTTCCCAATCTTCAACAATGATATCTCCTGCCTCTTCTGTCTCTTCCCTTTTGGGTTTTTGCTCAGGACGTTTTCTCCTTTCAAAGGCGTACAGGCTTGCAAAAGTAAGGATCACAATGGCATTTGCCGAAAACAGGATCAGCACCAGTTTTTCCGTCTGGTTCATGCCACCTTCTTCCTCCGCCGGAGGCTCGTTCCATGCCTGCAATTCGCCTGTGGGCAGCATCCTGTAAAAATTGCTGTTTCCCCACATGTCCAGCGCAAAAAACAAGGTTCCCTTAGCCGCGTTTATCCCGGCCAGCCCTTCCGGCCACACCCGGCAGGCGTCCGGTGACATGTACTGGTAGACCCTGTCTTTGCTGGTCAGCGTCTCGCAGGGGTAAAACAGGCCGTTTTCATCGTTATAGGCATACATGAAAAACTTTCCCTCCTGATCCATCAGGTACAGGATCCTCACATCCTCTTCCTGGTCGGTGAGGAAAGTGATTCTCTGCTCCCCGCAGCTGTCCTGGACCAGCCGGTAGGACCAGGCCGCATCCGGCGGGATATACAGGGAATGATCCACAATATACAGTGTCTTGCCATTCTCCATGGAGACCTCCATCAGCAGAGGGATATCCGTTTCCGGCGCCTGGGCACGGCTCGGAACGGATGCCTGCAGGCACAGACAGAGCGTGATCATGCAAAGGATCGGCACACCTATGAAATTGTTCGCCTTTCTGCAGATTTTTTTCATCCGGCTCGCTCCTAATATTTTTATAACACTTCACACTAGATCCTCTGCATGATCCTGTTTTCCATCCTCACAAAGAGGTAATATCCGAAACAGAAGCCCGCCGTTCCCCAGAAGATGATCTTCAGCCATAGCACAGGTTCCGGCATAACGCCGTACATCATGATATCCCTGGCAAACAGGATAAAGTTATAGACCGGGTTCCAGTCCACTACTTCCCGCATAATACCGCTCAGCCGGTCCGCCGGATAGAACAGGGCGGACACATACACCAAAAGCTGCAAGAAGACCGAATACAAATATCTGATGTCCGCGAAAAACACATAGATCACGGACAGCCCGAACGCGATCCCCATGGAAAACAGGAGCATGAACAGCAGCGGAACGGGCAAAAGCAGCATATACCAGGTAGGTTGGATACGGAACACCACCAGCATCAGCACATAGGCTGCAAAGGAATATCCGAAATTGCTCAGCGCGGTCAGCACCCGGGCGATCACAAAAGTCTGCTTGCTCAGCTTGGTCTTTAAAAGCATGGATTTATTGTCTACCAGCGCGCTCATGCCATGGTTGGTAGACTCGGAAAACAACGTCCAGAAAAGCGAACCCGTAAAATAATAGATAGGGAAATTCTGGATGGATCTTTGAAAGATCGTGGAAAACACCAGCGACATAACCGTCATGTGCAGCAGCGGGTTCAGTACGCTCCATATGATCCCCAGATAAGATCGGGCATATTTTCTTTTCACTTCCCTGGCCACCATCTGCTTTAAGGCAAACAGATATTGTTTCCGTTCCTCTTTGCTCTTCCTCATCTCGTCCCTACGCTGCTCCCCCGCTCCATTTCCGTTTCCTCCAGCTCCCGCACCTTTCCCGGCTCAGGTCTTTCCCGTCAGGAACTGCTTCCTTGCAAACACAAGATATTTATAGCATCTGACATGCCGCAGGCTGCTCCGTATGTTTCCGCTCCCGCACCGCACGATGCTCCCCTCGATCCAGGCGCTTTCCCGGATCTCTTTTTTCTTGCGGCCCGTCAGTATCCAAAACCTGCCAAGCAGCCGCTGATCCCGGATCTGTTCTTCCGTCAGCTCCGCCGCTGTCTTTCTGCGGCCGCTCTCTAATATGTCGTCGCAAAACAGGGTGTCTCCATAAGCCGTCACCTCAAGGTTTGTTGGGCCTGCCATGAGCAGATCAAAGAGCTTCCGCGCCAGTTTGACGCCCGTTCCGGCGGGATCCCCCTGTCTCCATAGGTCATGCCCCTTCCCCCGGAGGTTCAGCGGTTTCGCGGCCTCTCCCTGGGAAAGGCCGTCGATTGCCGGGACATTCCCGCAGCATTCCAGGAATTTCTCCAGGGCTTCTTCATTCCGTCTCAGCTGATCCCTGTTTGGGTTGCCGGAGGTTTCCCGCACCGGCTGATATTTGCCGCTTTTTTCATCCCGCCTGTATCCAAGGGTCATCCCCTCCCCGGCGGAACAGACCGCCTCAAAAAGGGAATTGGAGAACCGGGCCTTGCGGCCCAACCCTGTTCCCGGCGTAAAATACCAGGCGTGGTAAGCGGAAACGTCCGCGTTCCGTGGCAGCTCATACAATCCAAAGTAGTATCCTTCCACCCGGATCCCCGGGTTGCTGCTGTGCACCAGCCGTTCCAAAGACTGCTGAAGCGTTCCGACCCAGCCGCTGTCCACAAGGGCATAAGGTTCTTCCGACAAAAGCCCCTCCTGCCGCAGATACCCCAGCGCCGCTGGGTAAGCCTCCCTGGAATGCCTGTCTATGTCCCGCAGCAGCTTTGGCTGGCCGCCCAAAATGCCTTTCAGCTCTGAGATCTGCCGATAATTCAGGATCTCCTGACACCGCCCCTGCCATCCCATGGCAAGGATGGCCTCTTTCATCTCCTGATCCGTCAGCGCTGCCCGGCGCAGGATCTTTTCCAATGTCACGTCGATGCCGCCCACGCAGATCCATTCCAGGCCATGATCCGGCTGCAGATGGTATCCGGGTACGCGCATGGAATAGCGGGAGACGTTCAGGTAACGGCATTCCAGCCCATATCCTCTGGCCTGGCAGAGCCTTTGGGCCGTCCGATACATCGGATAACCGTCCCGGCTCAGGAAGTACAGCTTTCTTTTCCCAGCCTTTACCGCCTCCTCCAGCACCCAGCCCACAAACTCCGAAAGGGCCGGAGCCATGGCGTAGAGATACAGCCGTGTATCCGTCGGCAGCTCTCCTTCCCGGGAAGCTTTTCTCAGGCTCTCTTCCGCCTGCATCGCCGCTTCCAGGTAACCCGGATGCCTCGCCAGGACCCTGCGGTACGCCTCCAGCCGTCTCTCCTTCTGCATCAGCCGCTTCCTCCCGTTCCAGAATCCCCGGTTGAGACTCCCGGCTCATGCGTTTCAGACGGAGTCTGGGCAGGCGGCGGGGAATCGGTCGCCGCCGCGGGGGGCTCTGTGGTAGCGGCCGGAGCTGTCGTAGGATATGCCGGAGCAGTGGGCGCCGTGGTCGGACGTGACGTTTCTGCCGGCGCTGTTGTGGGGTGCACTGTGGCAGACGGCGCCGTGGTTGGGCGTGATGTGGCTGTCGGCGCCGTGGTTGGGCGCGACGTGACTGTCGGATGCGCCGTCGCGGAGTGGGCTGTAGCGGCCGGCGCCGTCGCGGGATGAGCCGTGGCCGCAGACTCCGCGGTCGGACCCGGTGCAGCGGCAGGCGATGCCTCAGGCTGGTCTGTTTCCTGCCCCTCCGGTGTCTCGCTCGGGGCCGGGCTGGGACTCTTCCTTGTCCTGGGCCGGGCCGTGGCCCGAGGGCTTGCCGTCGGCAGCGGGCTTTCTGTTGGGATCTCCCCCATAAGCCCGGTTTCACCGTCCGCGAGTTCCTTTTCCCCCGGACCCGGCGTCTCCTCCGGTATCGTGTTCCAGTCTGACGGCGTCAGTTCCGCCGCCATGCCCCCCAACCCCTGCACCCGCACATACTGTTCGGTCTGTTCCGCGTTTTTCCCACAGCCGGCCAGCCCGCAGAGGATAATTATCATAATCTGTAAATACCAAAAAATCTGTGTTCTCTTCATTTCCTATTTCCCGGATCTTCTCCGGCTGTCTCTTTCCAAATCTCTCTTCGATCCATTCTTTTTAGGTAAGGGCGGGCGCCAGAGCGCCGCGCCCCGAATAGAAACCAAACTACCGATTTTCGACACGGCCCCTGCGGGCCGCGCAGAACCTTTCTTTTGTAGCTTAGAACTCGCCTGTCTTGGGCGCCTTCAGCCCGGACGCTGCCGCTGTGTTGGAATCTCCAACCATGACGATCACAGGCGAAAAAGACGTAAAGGTACAGGTCACGGTCAAGTCGCTGCCGAGAATCCCCTCGCCGACTTTCTCCCAGGGCTTACCGGCGAGATCGTCGCGTCTGTGCAGAACGTAAACAACATCGCCCGCCTTGGCAGAATTTATTACCAGGGGGATCTGTATACCGCCCTCAGGGATCACTCCGCTGTAGGTCAGATCCAGGACAGCTGCAAGCTGAGTCGTTGTAGGAACGTTCAAACTGGTAAGAAAGTTTGTGTTCTTTGCAAGCTCGACCGCCTCTGTTGCCAGGCTCTGGGCGGGGGCTGACACCGTTGCGCCGCTCACAGGAACGGAAACGGTAGATGCAGACTCCACTGCCTGAGCCACAGGGCTGGGTGCTGCCAGTGTGGGCATAGCAAAAGCTATTGTCATGACACCGGCCAAAAGAAGTGCATAAAATTTTTTCATTGGACATTCCTCCTCTCATCCACGTAGAATTGGTTTCTATATATTAATACCGGTAAACCGGTAGTAATACCGTATATGCCTTTAGCCTTGCCGTTCCACTTCACGGTAAAAGACCTGGATGATCAAGTCATACAGCGCCTCTTCGTCCACAAGGAATTCCTCGTAGACATCCTCTTTCCTGACCGTTCCCTGGACGGTGAGCATGTCTTCATCCGAAAAGGTACAGTCCAGGGCGATGGTGGAAAGGTAGGCCACCTGATCCGCGGTGATGCTGGTCACCATATGGGAAGCCGCCGTGTTGTATAATCTTAACGGCAGCGTGAGGTCCTGCTTTGTCTTTGCCTTCACCGTCTTCCAGAAAGCCTGGAGATACTGCTTCTGCCGCTCGATGCGCAGGTTGTTCGCGCCAAGCTCTTCCGTCTCCACATCCCGCTCCTGCACGTAGTGAAGCGCCTGCCTGCCCGTGAGGGTCAGGGTATTCCCAAGGGCAAGATCCGGCGTGAACCGGGACAGGTCCTCGATGACTGTCACTTCCACACCGCCCACGGCGTCATTTAGATCCGCCACGGCTTTTACGTCGATGGCGCCGTATCCGTGTATGGGGATCCCGTAAAATAGGTTGGACACCGCCTGTTCCATCAGCTGGCAGCTGCCTTCCCCTCCGTCCCCGTAGGCATACTGCAGGGCCAGCTGGGCCTCCTCCTCATAGAGGTAGATACCGTTTGTGTCATACACTTTGATCTTTGCCAGGGTATCCCTGGACACATTGATCAGTTTCAGGGTCTTCCGGGCCGTGTCCATGACCGCCAGAATAATGGTGTCCGCCTGGCCGCCCTTTCCCGGTGTCTTTTCCAGCTGGATATCCTGCCTGCTGTCTACGCCAAGGCACAGGAAGGTCAGCAGATCGTCGTTGTATTCATAAATGTTTCCGTTGTACAGGATCTGCCCGGATTCCGGAAGGATCTCCTCATCTTCCTCCTCCCCTTCTTCCAGCCGGATCACCCGAAGGGCCTCGGCGTGGCTGTCCAGGCTGCTGCGCCCCAGCATACGGTACAGCCCAAAGGCCAGCACTCCGGCCAAAAACACGAAAAACGGGATAAATATCAAAAGAAATACTTTGCGTCTCGACCTCATCTCACTCTTCCTCAATCAATACGGCCTGCACCAGAAGCCGCTTTTCCGAATCCGCCTTTTTGGGCATACAGGTTGCCATGGTGATGATGCGGTCCTCCGATGTCACAGTCATCTCCCGGTCGATATTGGCGCTCATGTCGCGAATGTCATAGACCGATTGAAGATAATCCGCGAACACATCTTCATTCCAGAAGTCAAAGCTGTACATCAGGTGCCTGTCATCGTAGACATAGGCCGCAAAGATCTTGTAATGCAGCGTCTGGCCCGGCAGATAGATATAGACGTCCCGGTTTTCGTCAAAAAAATCCCTGCTCTCAAACTTGTGGAGCTGTGTGAACATGGTTTTGGCTTTCAGGTTATGCCCGTAAAGCACCGTGTTCGGGTCCGTAAAATCCTTGGCGTTTACGCTCTCCGTATAGATGCAGGACGGGTATCCATAAGAGCCGTCCACATTGTGGTTCAAGTAAAAGGAATCGTCCGTGGGGTGCTGGAGCACAGGATAGTCGCTGTTCGTCCCCGGGATCGTGATCCACGCGTAAATATCCTCGTTGATGGTCCAAAGGTATTCAAAATCGATCTCCTCCCCGGAAAGCTCCCCGGCCGTTTCCCCGTTTTCTCCGGCAGCCGGATCCCCGGCCGTTTCCGATGTTCCCCCGGCCGCAGAAGATCCGTCTTCTCCCGAGTTTTCCCCGGCGCCTAGAAGCCCGCCTTTCTCCGCGCCTCCCCCGGCGCCTAAAAGCCCGCCTTCCTCCGAGTCTCCCCCGGCCACAGAAGCCTTCCCCGTCTCCGTCCCGGAGAGGGCCCCTGTCCCGGGGTCTTTCATGGCGCGATACCATTCCTCGTGCTCTTCCTCCGTCAGAGCCGGCACAGCCGTTCCCAGGGGAATCTCCCCGCCGGGGTCCGCCCCGTCCTCCTCCCAGTCATAGATCCGGCTGCTCAGCCCCGCCCCCAGCAGGAATACCAGCGCCAGGCCCGCAATACCGGCCGCGGCCTTCCAGATCTTAATTCTCTTTCCACGCATATCATTCACCATGCCTTTCCGTGAGCTGCAGGGGCCTGCGCTCCCCAAACAGGCTTCCGCTCCGTACCGCCCCCGCCTGCAGGAACCCGTACCCTGCCTCCGGCGCTTTCTGTTCCCGGATGTCCTGCCTGTGATAAAGCTTCTTTGCCTGATAGATCAGCCCCGACGGCATGACCGCCGCCACAATGGGCCGCAGTACATAGAGCCACCCCGCCGGGAACAGGCATCCCATCTCCCGAAAGTTCCGGTACCGCAGCTTCGCCTCGTCCAGCCGGTAACGGAATCTGCGCTTTCGGTAGGAGATCCGGTCCTCCCGATAGCAGAAAAGCGTTTCCTGAAGGTTATGTCCGTGAAATCCCGCCTTCAACAGACGCATAAAGAGCTCATAATCCTCACAGCGCAGCGTCTCCTGGGAGCTTAGGTAGGGAGACTGGGTCTCAAACACGCTCCGCCGGATCATCACTGTGGGATGTATGTAGGGCGAAAATCGGAGGAAATCACGCTGCACGGGTTCCTCCGGCATCTTCCGGACTCCCCACACCCCCTCATCGTCGATCAGCTTCGCGTTGCATCCCACAAAGGACACTTCCGGGTGATCTTCCATAAAGCCAAGCTGCACCCGGAGCCTGTCGGGGTCGCAGATGTCATCGTCGTCCATCCTGGCAAGGTACTTTCCTCGGGCCAGGTCGATACAGGCATTCAGGGAATACGCAAGGCCATGGTTTTCAGGGCCCCGGAGCAGACGGATACGCCCATCCTCTCCCGCATATCTTTCCAGCTGTGCGCCCACCTCGGGATCCGAGCCGTCGTCAAATATAATGAACTCAAAATTCCCGTAAGTCTGACACAGCACAGACCGAATAGCCTGTTCCAGATATTCCTTATTCTGTTGGTTATAGGTTCCCATGATCACGCTGATCTCAGGCACTGTCTGCTGCTTCATTCCCCTGCACATCCATTCTTTGATAGATTTCCCGCATGATGCGGTCGGTCCTGGAAATATCGAAATTTACCGCCCGTCTGCGGCAGGCGGCGGACATGGCCCGCCTCTGTTCCGTATTCTCTTTCATCCTGCGGATCAGCGCCGCGTATTGCTCCGGGCTGCCTTCCCCGCACACATACCCGGTAAGGCCCTCCTCCATATATTCCCTCGTTCCCCGGCAGTCCGAGGTGATCAGCGGCGTTCCCGCCGCCATGGCTTCCAGCGCCGCGATGCCAAGCCCTTCCCTGATCGAGGGAAAACAGAAGCAGTCCGCGCTCTGCAGCATCCGGGGGATATCGTGCCGGAAGCCAAAAAAGGTGACCTGGTCCCTCAGCCCCAGCTCTTCCGTCAGCTTCCGGAGGTAAGGCTCCCTATAGCCCTTCCCGCAGATGCCGTAACGGATGTCCGAGTCCTGTATCAGGGCCAGCGCCCGCAGGATGACCTCGTGGTTTTTATTGTGGTTCAGTTCGCCTACCGAGAGGATATGGAAGATCTCATCCCCAAACCCAAGCTCCTCCCGGACGTTCCTGCGTTCCCGCAGGTCTCTGGCAAAGCGCTCCGTGTCCACGCCAACCCCCGGGATCCGGTAGATGTTTTTCAGCCTTCCCCCCAGGAATCCCAGCGCCCGCCTGTTGTCCTCCCCGTTGATGGTGATGAGGCAGTCGGTCCACCGGGCCAGCAGGCGCTCCACCGGGTAATAAAATATCCAGTTAAACAGTGGTGCGCCGTCATAAAAGTGAAACCCATGGGCCGTGTAGATCACATATGGCCGTTCCCGGCAGGGCATGCTTGCCGCCGCCAGCCTTCCCAGCACGCCGCCCATAGGGTTATGGCAGTGCACCGCGGTGAAACGCTCCCGCTTCATCAGCCTCCGGAGCTGCCAAAACGCACGTAGGTTGCGGCAAAAGTGGGCGGGCGACTTGCATATGTCCACCTGGTGCAGGCGGACGCCCTTCGCCAGGAGGGCGTCCCGGTCCAGCTCATACACCGGATTATCCAGATTGCTGGCATAATGCACCTGATACCCCTGCTCCAGAAGAATCTTCACATCATTCATTTCAAATTGCGGCAGAAACCCACCCACTGTCGTGACGATCAATATCTTTTTCATGAGTGCATCAACTTTCAGCATAAAAATTTGTCGGTCATAGAAAAAACTGCTAATCGCACTGTGAGATTATCAGTTTTTTGTATTTTGCTATGTCATTTTACCCCCCCGCACAGCTTCCGCCTTTTTGCGCGGTTTCTTTTCTGCTTCCTGCCTTGTTCCTTAAGACCTACGTTTTAAACGTAGGTCTTAAGGCCCTATATTTCCCATGTCTGAAGCCTTCCTCCGGCAACCTACGTTTTAAACGTATTTATTATATACGTTTAAAACGTGTATTGTCAACAAATAATTGCTCAGATAATAGAAAAAAGGTAAAAATAATGTTAGACAGCAGCGATGCGGGCAGCGATTTTCCTGCCCCGATGACAGAAAGAGAGGGAAAATGAAAGAGACTTACGATCGTCTTGCAGTTGGAGACAGGCTACGTTTAAAACGTACCTTGCTCGGTTTTACACAGGATGAAATGGCTGA
>CANPYT010000078.1 GCA_947588705.1 uncultured Acetatifactor sp.
ATCAACTAAAAGAAATATTATGCTTTTAGTAAATATTATCATATAAAAGATTACTTTGCAACAAGAAATTTTAAAATCGATAAAATATAAAAATGGCAAATTTTACATAACAGTTCAGCCAGCCACCTGATTTGATGGGAAATCGTGCCTGTACAAATTTCCCATCATGTCTGGCAACGGTTCAGCCGGTTGCCGTACCCAGAGGAAAATCGTGCCCGCACGAATTTTACTCTGGATTCGGCAACCGAGGGAGCGCCATTTTATGAGCAAAGGAAGTTGCGGAGCAACGAAAAGCGCGGCAGCGCGGCTTTGTGAATGGCGCGGGCTGAGCTGACGCAAGAAGTGGCGGAAAAGTGGCGGAAAAAATGTACTTAGGGCTAGCCGCCGCGCTAGAGGTTTGGTACAATAAAGGTAGCACGAAAATGAAAAGTTTATCACAGAAAAAGCTGACGGGGAGAGACGGGATATGGATATTCAGAAAATTCTCGAAAAAGTGGATGAGTTGTTTGAGGAAAACAGAGGGGAGGATGCGGAGCAGCTGATGCTGGACAGTATTGCCGGGGCGGTTCAGGAGCAGGATGACGAAGCGCTGCTGGGCCTGCTGAACGAGTTGCTCGGGTATTACAGGGAGACCAGCCGGTTTGACCAGGCGGAGAAGATCGCGGCGCAGGCCGTTGCCCAGGCTGAGCGGATGGGCCTGGACGGGACGCTGCCCTATGCCACAACTTTGTTAAATGTGGCAAATGCTTACCGGGCCGGAGGCAGGTACCGGGAATCTATGGAATATTACAGGAAGGTGCAAGAGCTGTACGGCAGCCTGTTTCAGACGGACAATATGTTTGTGGCGGGGCTTCAGAACAACTTAAGCCTCCTCTACCAGGAGACGGAACGGTATGAGGAGGCGCTGGAATGTCAGCGGAAGGCGCTTGAGATTGCCGAACACTGCGGCGCCGAGTATGAATCCGCTGTCACCGGCGCCAATATGGCGGCTACCTGTGTGCAGCTGGGGAAACTGCGGGAGGCGCGGGAGTGTGCGCTGTGTGCGGTGGAACGTTTCCGGCGGCTGGGAACCGAGGATAGCCATTATGCTGCGGCTCTGGCAGCTCTGGGAGCCTGTTCTTACCGGGAGGGGGATTTCCAGAAGGCGCTGGAATATTATCGCCAGGCCCGCGACCTTGTGGAGCGCGGTATCGGCAGGAACGAGGGATTCCGAAGGCTGCAGGAGCATGTGGAGGCATGTGAACAGGCGCTGGCGGCTGTGGATGAGAGAAAGACGGAAACCTCCGGGGCGGTTACGGGGCTTTCTCTTTGCCGGGAATATTATGAGACATATGGCAGGCCCATGATTCAGGAAAAATTTGGGGCATATGAGGATCGGATCGCCGCAGGGCTGGTGGGGCGGGGCTCCGATTGTTTCGGCTATGACGATTCCTTTTCCCGAGATCATGACTGGGGCCCGGAATTTTGCCTCTGGCTGACGGACGAGACGTATGAGGAGATCGGCGAGCCGCTGCAGCAGGCATATCTTGCGCTTCCCCAGGAATTTAAGGGATACCGCCGGGCACCAGAGGTAAACGGCCGCGGCAGGCGGGGAGTGTGGCGTATATCTGATTTTTATAGATCCCTGACAGGCGCGGAAGAGTACGAAAAGATAGATTGGAGGCAGGTGCCGGATCACAGCCTGGCGGCCGCGGTAAACGGGGAAGTGTTCCGGGATGATGAAGGGATTTTTTCCGAATTTCGAAGGAAGCTGAAGGAGGGTTATCCTCTTGAGATCCGTTTCCTGAAGGTAGCGGAGGCAGCCGCGGGCTTTGCTCAGGCGGCTCAGTATAATTTTCCGAGGATGTTGGGAAGAGGGGATTCCTTTACCGCGGGAATGCTGTTGTGGGATGGGATAAAATCAGCGATGAAGCTTCAGCATTACATTGAAGGAAAATATCCGCCTCACGATAAATGGCTGTTCCGCAGTCTGCAGGAGTCGGACGAGGGGAGGGAGGCAGCGGGATTTCTGGAACAGATCTCCCGGCAGGGAGAGGCCGCCGGGGCCGCAGTGGAGCGGCTGGGGGCGTACCTGGCCATGGAGATGTACGGAAAGGATCTGATCAGCGATATAGAATCTTATCTTGACGCCCACACCCAGGAGCTGATATACAAGGCGTCGCTGGCGGCGAAAAGCCGGGAACAGCTGGCGGAGGATATTGCAAGGTTGGAGTTTGAGGCTTTCGACAAGGTACAGAATGAGGGAGGCAGGGCCGAATGTCAGAACAACTGGGCAACCTTTTCTATCATGCGCAGGAGCCAGTATCTTACCTGGAACAGGACTATGCTGCTGCAGTATCTCTACGATTTTCACCGGGAGTACAGCCTTGGCCACAATCTCATAGAGGAGAAGTACGGCAGGATGATGGAAAGCACGGCGCCGGAGAAATACGCGGAGATCAGGGATCGTTTTCCGGAGTTGACGGAGGAAAAGAAAAACATTATCGACCAGATCTGCAGGATGCAGGTGGGGTGGATGGAGGAATTTGCCTCGGCATATCCTGCTTTGGCTGACAATGCCAGAAGCATCCACAGCTATGAGGACAATCCTTTTGACACTTCCTATGAAACTTACCTGCGGGGAGAACTCGGAACCTATTCGGATAAGATGCTGGAGCTGTATGGCAGGTATATCGTGGAATACGCAAAGTCCGGGAAAAATCCGGCATGGGATATCATGTATAACAATGTGCGGATGTACGGCTATGGGAGCCTGGAAGAAGCAGAGCGGAAGACCGCGAGATATTCATCTGAATATTGACACTGATCGACATCTCATGTATAGTGTTAAAGGTATCGACCGACAGTCTCACAGTATCGGGAGCGCTGTCGGTCATTATTTTATGAGGGAGGAAAGTTTATGAAACAGGTGTTGAGACAGCCCTTGTTCTGGATCTCATGCTGCTTTTTCCTGGCAGCCGCGGCGCTTTCTGTGATATCGGGCGTATCGCAGCCAGACATACCTGCCATGTCCAAGATGGAAAAAGGAATCAACAGGCAGGATCTGAAAACGATGCTTCGGGCGTTTGCACCGTCTGTTCAGGAGGAACTTGCGCTTGCGGCATCCTTAGAGATCGGCGATCTGTTCCCGGAGGAGTTCCGTTCGGCGGAGGTAAATGTCATTTACGGGGAGCCGGTGACGGACGAGAGTGGCGAAACCACGGTGCAGGCTTTTATGATCCTGAATCGGGACGGCACATGCGTCGAGGCGGACTGTGAGGAGATAATGCTGGAGGAAGTAGACGGAAAGCTTTATCTGTCTGCATTCTAAATCTAGGAGAGGGGATTGGGGCCGCCGTTTCCGGCGGCAGAGCGAGAGAGAAAATGAGGAAAGTATGGAAAAGTTTAAAGAACAGATTAGTGGTGATCTGTTATGCCGTGGTGATGGCGGCAGCTTTGGCGGGATGCAGCGCCGGTTCCACGGTGGACACTACCCTGGTGTTGGAAAACGATCTTTCCGGTGTGAGGCGGATGAGCATTGTCATTGACAACGGTGTGTTCGACCAGTATTTTAACGGTACGGCGGAGGATATCAATGGGCTTTTGGAGACTTCCTGCCCGAAGGAACTGACCTGGAGCTATAGTGAGGAATCCGGGCAGAAGCGCTATACGGTAGAGCTGGCTTTTTCTTCGCCGGAGGATTATGCGGCGAAGGTAGCGGCGATCCTGGGCCGTGAGCCTGAGATCAATATTGTCACGCCCAATACCGTATGGGCCAGCGGGATCCGCGTCAGTGAGGATTTCTCTGACACAGAACTGCTTCAGTGGATGCAGGATCTGCTGGTGGAGAACGGGTTTGTGGACGCATCCAATGCCGGCTATATTTTTTCTTCCGGCCAGTTGAGCGTGGTCTATAACGATGCCGCTTACGATAGCTCCTGGGGCAGTTCGATCAACGTAGAACAGGTGGAGTATGTGGCTCTTGACGATGTGCACATCCTGACGGATGTCAACGGCATGAATAGCTATGACCGCCGGGTGGTATTTCGGATACCGGCCAGTTCTATGGAGAGAAAGGGAGACGCGATCAAGGAGTACATGAACAGCCTTGCGTCCGCCGGCGTTTCCGGCGAGTGGAGCGATGATGAGGGAGAGACGGTCTACACGCTGTCCGCCTCCGATCTGACGGCGGAAGAACTGTCCGCTTTTGACGCGGCTGTATTTGCCTCAGAGGGAGTCGGCGCTGTCAGGACGGATGTATCGGAGAAGGTATCTCCCTTTGTGTTTGAAGAGCTTCTGACGGAAACACTGGATCTGAGTGGATTTGCCACAGGGAGCGATGCTTCCGTACACTGTACCTATCAGGTAAAAACCGTGGAGCCGTATTCCGCTTCCCTGTCCTATGACGGGGTCACCCCGGGAAATGAAGGATATGATTCTCAGATGTTTTCCGGGTATAAGATCCTGAATGATTTTTGGCTCCATGCCTCAGACGGGCGGGTGGAAATTCCCATGCTCACACAGCATAGCTATTATGTGAAGGGGCTGACTGTGGATACCGACAGGAAGTTTGGGTCAGACTGGGAACGGACCAGCAGCTTTGTGTTTGAAACAGTGCCTTCGGACGAGGATCAGGATGCGATTGTGGCGAGGATGGAGGCCAGGGCGGGAATACAGAAAGAGGATGGCGTAGAGGAAGCGGCGGAGACGGAAGAGCCGTCACCTGTGCCTGATGAGAGCGCTCCTGGGGAAAATGCCCAGGAAGACGCGGCTCAGGAAGATATGCCCCAGGAAGGTGCGGTTCAGGAGAAAGCTGAGAAGGATGGGATCAAGCCCGCGGAGGTGAAAATCTCCTCAAAGACCAAGGACGGTGTTTTCACGCTGAAAATAGAGCAGAGGGGGAGGCCGGAGGAAATCCAGCTCAGTTCCCTTCAGCTGTTTGAAAACAGGGGAGTCCTGGCCTATGCGAAGGAGCGCGAGATCTGGAAGGTCAGCCGTCAGGAAGCGTTTGAGGAGGTCATAAACTTTGGGGATTTTCTGGAGCATACTTCGGAGGATTTTAAGATCGATTATTCCGTCCATATGGGTATGCTCTCGAAGATGCAGTATTGCTCCAGCGACGCGGCGCAGATGGATGGCGGTTCTTTGAATGTGACGTTTAACAACAGGCAGGTGAACGTGACTTATGTGGGAACGAAATTCTGTGTGACAGGGTTATTGTTCTGGCTGTTCCTGGCTGCGGGAACGGTCTGCCTCATCTTTTTGGTCTTGAAAGTTTTTGTATTCGGCAGGAAGAAAAAGCCGGCGGAAGACCCCGCCGCGGCTAAGGCGGAAGAAAGCGGAGCGCAGCCGTCCGCTGCAGGCAGCAAACCGCCGGTAGCGGGATTCTGTGAGAAATGCGGAACGCCAAGAGAGCCGGGGGCGAAATTCTGCGAAATGTGTGGAACAAAATTTGAAGATTGACGGTTTGGAAAGGAGAAAGACATGGCATTTTGTAAATACTGTGGAAGAGAATTAAAGGAAGGTGAAGTTTGCAGCTGCCAGGAGGCGCAGGAAGCGCGGGCAGCGGCACAGGCAGCAGGGCAGGAAGCAGCGCAGACAGCGGTGCAGGAAGCACAGGCAGCAGGGCAGACGGCAGCGCGGGAAGCGCAGACAACAGGGCAGACGGCAGCACAGGAAGCGCAGGCAGTTGCACAGGCAGCAGGGCAGGAAGCGCATGCAGCAGGGCAGGAAGCGCAGGCAGCGGCACAGACAGCGGCGCAGGAAGCACAGACAGCAGGGCAGGAAGCGCATGCAGCAGCGCAGACAGCGGCGCAGGAAGCGCAGGCAGCAGGGCAGACGGCGTCACAGGCGGCGCAGCAGGCTGCCGCCGGAGAAGAGGCAGCGATTCCCAGCCTTGACACAGAAAAGATCATGACAGTGGTGAAGGAAGTAGCGGGAAGCTTTGTGGGTGTGTTCACCAAGCCTGCTACCGCTGGCAGGACTTATGTGGCAAAGGCCGGCACAGTCACTTCCCTGTGTTTCATTGTGATCCAGGCGCTGTTATCCGCATTCTTTGGCCTGATCCTGACGGCAAAGATCAATTCCGCAGTCAATGACCTTGTGGGCAGCATTTTTAAGATGACGGTTTTCCCAGGTGCGAAAGCTTTTTTCCTGACCCTGCTGTTTTCACTTTTGGGTTCGGCACTGCTCCTGCTGCTGTTTTTGATATCGACCATGATTTTGAAGGTGAAAGCATACTGGAGACAATTGGTAGCGTTGGTGGCAGTGCGCTCCGTGGCGGTCTCACCGCTTATTCTTCTCTCCTGGATCCTGGCATGTATCAATCCCATTCTGGGTATATCGGTGTTCTTTGGTTCCGTTTTGCTGGCGCTGGCGTTTTTGCTGGAGGGAATGAAAGGCATTGACGGTATGAAGGATAACAAGGCTTTTTATACAGTGATCATTGTGATGGTGATCTTCATATTGATTTACGGCTTTGTGTTCTCGAAAGCGCTGCCCCTGTATGTGTCCTCGACTCTTCGGGAAAGCCTGCAGCAGCTCATGGAGGATCCTTCTCAGTTATTTAAATTTTTCTGACAGTGTTCTTTATGAAGATCCGGGGGAAAGGAGATTTTACCCCCGGGTTTTTCTTTTTTTACAGGAGACGTAGGTATGAAGAGAGAGGACGGGCAGGGCAGATATGTGCCTGCAGCGGTGATCACGGTATTGCTTTTCCATGTGACAGCGGCATTGTTGGTGTTCTATCTGGGGCTTTTCCGGGCGGATTTCCTGATCGGAGAAAGGGAAAAATATGGTGTGCCGGACCGACTGGGGATAACAGCGGAAGAATTGGACCAAGTCACGGAGAAGATGATTTCCTATGTCCGCGGGCGGGCAGCGGAGCCGGATGTGACGGTGAATGCAAACGGCGAAGAGGTTTCTTTCTTTACGGAGCGTGACAGGATGCACCTGGCGGATATTGCGGAAATGGTGCGCCGTGGCAGGATCTATTGTGCCATTGGGGCTGCGGCCGCAGCGGCGGGATTTCTCTTTCTTTGGAAACAGGGAAAAAGAAAACTTCTCTGTGGTACATACCTGGCGTCGTGGCCGATCCTGGGATTGGGGGCTGCGGCGCTGGGATCTTGGATCGCCAGGGATCTTCAGGGTTTCATCAACGGTTTTCATCGGCTGTTTTTTCAAAATGACAGGTGGATCCTAAATCCTGCCACTGACCGGCTGATTTGGCTGTTTCCGGCTCAGCTTTTTCGGGATGGCGCCGTATTTCTGGCGGTATGGCTGGCGGCGGTCCACCTGGCAGTCACGGCGGCTGCTGTCCTGTTACTAAAAGATAGGCCCGGAAAGAAAACAGGGTGTAAAAAAATGGAAAATGGTGTAAAATAGGAATTGGCGCGGTACTAAAGTGCTGATGGCTGGCAGTAAGAACATTTCAGGAGGGCGATAATATGTGTACAGCTGTAACTTATGCAACAAGGGACCATTATTTCGGGAGGAACCTGGATCTGGAAATTTCCTATCATGAGACGGTGACGGTGACGCCGAGAAACTATCCGCTGCACTTTCGCAAGGTGCGCAGCCTGGAGACGCATTATGCCATGATCGGCATGGCAACGGTGATCCAGGGATATCCTCTCTATTATGACGCGACAAATGAGAAAGGGCTGAGCATGGCTGGCCTGAATTTTCCGGGGAATGCCGATTATAAACCGGAGAAGGCGGGGGCGGATAATGTGACTCCTTTTGAGTTTATTCCCTGGATACTGGGCCAGTGTGCTGATCTGGCTGAGGCAAAGAAACTGCTGGAACAGATCAGCCTCGTGCAGATCCCGTTTAGCCCGGAGTTCCCATTGACGCCGCTGCACTGGATCATTTCTGACCGGGAGGCTTCCCTTACCGTGGAGTCCGTGAAGGATGGGCTGAAGGTCTATGAAAACCCTGTGGGAGTGCTGACCAACAATCCGCCTTTTGAGTTGCAGCTTTTCACGCTGAACAATTATAGGAATCTTTCGGCAAAGCAGCCGGAGAACCGGTTTTCGGATGCGCTGGAGCTGCCGCTGTACAGCCGGGGGATGGGGGCTATGGGGATGCCGGGAGACGCTTCTTCTTCCTCGCGTTTTGTCCGGGCAGTGTTTACCAAGCTGAATTCGAAATCCGGCGATTCCGAGGAGGAAAGCGTAGGCCAGTTTTTCCATATTTTGGGGGCTGTGGCCATGCAGAAGGGATGCGTCTGTGTGGAGGATGAAAAGTACGAGTACACGCTTTACAGTTCCTGCTGTAATGTGGATCGGGGGATCTACTATTACATTACTTATGGAAACCGCCAGATCAATGGGGTCGATATGTATAGGGAAGATCTGGAGGGAAGAGAAGTGATCGCTTATCCGCTCAGGAAGGAGCAGCAGCTTGTGCTGCAGAACGGATAAACAGGCGGATATCCTTTTAGGGGAACGGAATGAATCCGAATTTTTTGCGCACACTGATAACATGGCCAGGACGGCTGCGGCATGGCCGTCCTTTTTGGAAGAGTACGCCGACATTAGCTGTACGGAGGCGTACAGCAGACCAACGGCTTGTTCCAAAGAGTACGCCGGTATTTGCTGTAGGGAAGCATACAGCAGACCGACGCCAATTTTTAAAGAGTACGTCAGTATTGGTTGTATGAAAGCATACGGCGAATCAACGGCTTGTTCCAGTGTGAAAGGAGTGTGCGCAAGATGGATAGCAACGAATATTTGGAGGGCGGCCTGCCCTATACCGGATCGCCATTGGGCCTGGGCCCGCTCTGGACGTTGGGGGAAAATCACCCATTGAAACGTTATGAGGATATGACGGAGACCGAAAAGGAACATTTGATTATGCGGTGCAAGGACGAGAAGACAGTGGAGAAGAAAAAAGAAGCCGCAGAAAAGATAGGGCAGGACATGGATATCCGTGCCCTGGCGGATGAGGCCGGCGCATCCGGAGGGATCAATACCAGCCCCCGTCCAGAGTGATGATCTGACCGGTCAGGTAGCCGGGAGCCTGCGCCACCTGAAGGATAAGCTGTGCGGCTTCCCGGGGCGAGCCAAGTCTGTCCGCCGGGATCTCCGCCTTCAGCGCATCCAGATCCTCGGCGGAGAGGCTGCTGTTCATGTCCGTGTCAATGGCGCCGCAGGCCACGGCGTTGACCTGGATGTTGCTGGGGGCAAGTTCTTTGGCTAGTGCCCTTGTAAAGGCATTGACTCCTCCCTTGGATGCGGAGTAAGCCACTTCCATGGAGGCACCCCTGGCGCCCCAGGCAGAAGAGACATTGATGATCCTGCCGCTGTGTTTTTTCAGCATCAGGGGAACGGCGGCCCTGCAGGTATAAAAGCAGGAATCCAGATTTACGGCCAATACCCGCCTCCATTGTTTCACGGTCATGTCCGCGAGCAAGCCTATATGGGAAATCCCGGCATTGTTTACCAGGACGTCCAGGTCATCGATGGTCTCGAAAAGGCGGGCCATGTCGGAAGGGTCTCCCGCATCCGCCTGGAAGGCCCGGCAGGAAAGGCCGTACTGTGTCCTCAGCTGTTCTGCCAGTATCTCCAGATCCGGGAGGGAATGGCTGCAGGTAAGGATCAGGTGATATCCGGCAGCGGCGAAAGCTTCCGCTGTGGCGCGGCCGATGCCGCGGGACGCGCCGGTGATCAGGGCTGTTTTGGGATGGGATGTGTTCATGGCGGGATACCTTTCCGGGAAGGAACACAGAGTTCTTTCCCTATAATGATCGACTGTTACAGATTGTCTGTTACAGCTGTTTCGAGTATAGCATACAGACGCTTGCTTTTCCAGCCCAAAGCTGATACACTGATCCTGATGAGTAACAAACAGTTCAGCCCACGCCATTTGCAAAGCCGCGCTGACGCGCTTTCCGGCGCCGTGCGCCTAAAAAAGCGTTTCCTCGGCTGCGCTGATGATCCTGCTGTCCGCGAGGGGCCTGCAGGTGGGCGATCAGCAAAGGCGGCTGCCGGGCGCGGCTGCGGAAATGAGGAGAATATGTATGATCTGATTATTGTAGGTTCCGGCCCTGCGGGGCTTTCGGCCGCAGTTTACGGAAAACGGGCGGGTTTGGACCTGGTAGTCCTGGAGAAGAATCCTATGAGCGGCGGACAGGTGCTGAATACTTATGAGGTGGATAATTATCTCGGAATGCCGGGGATCAATGGCTTTGATATGGGTGTCCAGTTCCGCGCACATGCGGACAAGCTTGGGGTAGAGTTCCGGGAGGCGGAAGTATCCGGGATCGAGGACAGGGGAACGGTAAAAATAGTGAAGACGGAGGCGGGAGAGCTGGAAGCGAAGACGGTGATCCTGGCAACCGGGGCGGTACATGCCAAGCTGGAAGTGCCGGGCGAGGAGGAATTTTCCGGCATGGGGGTGTCCTATTGCGCCACCTGCGACGGCGCTTTTTTCCGCGGCAGGACGGTGGCTGTGGTAGGGGGCGGGGATGTGGCCCTGGAGGACGCCATTTTTCTGGCCAGAACCTGTGAGAAGGTGTTCCTCATACACCGAAGGGATGAACTGCGGGGAGCTATGGTCCTGCAGGAGGAACTGAAATCTCTTTCAAACGTAGAAATCCTCTACAGCCATGTGGTGGAGGAGATCAAGGGCACGGATGCGGTGGAAAGCCTTCGGCTGAGGGATCTGAAAAATGACAGGGTCTGGGAGCTGCCCGCGGCCGGTTTGTTTGTGGCGGTGGGGATTCGCCCGGGAACGGAGCTTGTCAGAGACCTGACCGCCTGCGATGAGGCCGGGTATGTGCTGGCCGGTGAAGACTGCGCCACCCAGGTACCAGGGCTCTTTGCGGCAGGGGACGTGCGCAGGAAACCTCTACGGCAGATCGTGACCGCGGTGTCGGATGGAGCCAATGCCGCTATGGCGGCCGACGCTTTCTGCAGGGGGGCCGCGGGATTTATCAAATAATATCGTAAATTGCGTTATATATCTGAACAATTTGTTAAGAGAACGAAATAATTTATTAAAAAAAGAATCATTTTTGTAATGGTTCTTTTTTTGCGTAACCGCAAAAAGCTAGCAATTTCAGGGGTTCCAAGCAATCTGCCAAAATAATCCCAATGTTGACAAATGCCGTAAATGGTGTTATATTTATTAACAGACGTAACAATTTTGTAATAAATCGTTTCGACATGGTTTTCCGACAATGGATGTACATAGAGATCCGTCAATTTTGGGAAGAAGAGATATCTTCGTTTGGCAATTTGTGCCGGAGCGTCACAAATCGCCATGATGGCAGATGAGAGATCGCATACGCAAACTGTATTTACGGTTTTTTCTTCATCGCCCCGACGCATAAAACGCTCTGGAATGGAGATTAAAATGAAGCACGGCGCTATAAGGGCAGCTGCCACTACATTGGCTGCAGTCATCACGTTTTCGGCCTGGGGAGTCACCGCAGATGCTGCGGGAGATAGCACATCCGTCCTTTCGGGCGGCGGCGTAGGGCTGGTATTGGCGATGGGCAACAGCCTGGAGAATATTTCCACCAACTCTTCCATCCCCATTGAATCGATCATAGAATGGATCAATGTGGATGAGGGCAGCGCCCAGGAGGAAGCCGAGGTGATGACGGAGGAAGATGTTTTCCGCACTCTTGTGATCGCCCAGGTAAACCATTACGTGAATGTGAGGAGCATCCCCAGCGAAGAAGGAGAGATCCTGGGGAAGCTGTATGATAATTCCGTGGGTACTTTTATCTCGGAGGAGAACGGCTGGTATCAGATCTCTTCCGGCAGCGTGACCGGCTATGTGAAAGCGGAATATTGTGTCACCGGAGACGATGCGGTGCAGATCGCGAAACAGGTGGGGAAGCGTTTTGCCACGGTAACTACCCAGACGCTGTTTGTGCGCAAGGAGCCCAGCCTGGAAGCGCCGATCCTGAGCATGGTCCCAGAGGGTGACGAGCTGCTTGTGCTGGACGAAGTAGACGGCTGGGTGCAGGTCGATGTGGAGGAAGGTACCGGGTGGATCTCCACGGATTACACAGACCTTCACAGCGAGTTTGTGCAGGCGGAATCCCGTGAGGAGGAAGCGGCGCGTCTGGCAAAGGAGCAGGAAGAGCGTGAGAAGGCCCGGGCGGCTGCGGCGGCATCTAAGAGCGCTTCTTCCGTGACGGAGTCAGCAGGAGCAGCGTCTTCCGCACCTGCGGCAAGTTATTCTGTGGGCACCGGAAATGAGAACGGTGTGGCGGTGGCAGAATATGCGCTGCAATTTGTGGGAAATCCTTATGTATACGGTGGAACGAGCCTGACAAACGGCGCGGACTGTTCTGGTTTTGTCATGAGCGTATATGCTAACTTTGGCGTGAGCCTGCCTCATTCCTCGGCATCGGATCGCTCTCAGGGTTATGCGGTAGACGGCCTGCAGAATGCGGAACCCGGCGACCTGATCTGCTATTCCGGGCATGTGGCATTGTATATCGGAAACGGCCAGATCGTCCATGCTTCTAATAAGAAAACAGGTATTATTGTATCCGACGCAAACTATAGAAAAATCCTTGCCGTTCGGAGGATCTTCTGACGAAAAAGGATCTGCAAAAGGATCCAAGGAAGGATCTGCCAGAGAGAGTATTCAGGGCGGGAAACAGAGGACGTCATGCAAAAAAACTTGCATGGCGTCTTTTTTGCGTATGACGGGCATGTCCGTGTTCTGTGGTGAAAGTCCACATAGGCGTAGCTACCGACGAACTTTATAGCG
>CANPYT010000079.1 GCA_947588705.1 uncultured Acetatifactor sp.
CATAACGAGTTTGTGTCAAGCAGTGCGCGGACACAAATCTCGCGATTGAAAATTTTAATTTTCAATCTTATACCCCTAGCGTGCTTCAGCACGCATACCAAGCCCCTTTATTTTACGGGTACCGCGCCTGCCTGCGAGATAAATGGGGCCGCCTCGTCTGATGTCACAAAGTCAAAGAATTTCTGCGCCGCATCAGAAAGCTCCACGCCGTCCTTTGTTACCAGCACGAACGGACGCTGGATACAATAGCTGCCATCTTTGACTGTCGCTTCACTGGGCGAAACGCCGCCTACGGAAAGAGCCTTTATCCCATCGTTTACAGCGGCAAGTGAGGCATACCCGATCGCGTCCGGGTTCTGGGAAACAGTGGTGATCACGTCACCGGTAGACGTCAGCTCCTGACGGTACTTGCAGGCATCCTCCGTACCTGTAATGGATTCAAACCCGTCTCTTGTCCCGCTGCCTGCTTCACGCCCGATCACAACGATTTCAGCGTCATTTCCGCCGACCTCAGACCAATTTGTGATCTCTCCCGTATAGATTTTGGCAATCGTCTCTATATCGAGGTCATTTACTGCGTTTTGCGGATTCACTATGACGGCAATTCCATCATTGGCAAGAACGGTTTCGGTAAGGCCGTCCGCCTTTTCCTCCTCTTTCAGGCTGCGGCTGGAAAGGCCAATATCACAGCGCCCTTCCTTGACCGCCTGTATCCCAGAGCCGGAGCCTGTGGGGTTATAAGTAAAAGTCATGCCGCTGTATTTTTCCTGAAATGCTTCTCCCAGAACGCCGACCACTTCCTCCATCGAAGTAGAGCCGTCGGTGGAAACCGTTCCTCCCTTTTGCTGCGCCGAGCAGCCTGCAAACACCGATACCGCCAAGGCAGCGGCAAGAGCTAATGTCAAAAGTTTCTTCATCTTAATCTCCTCCTATTTCCCCTATTTTCAAGTTCATTTGGGCCTTTTCTTTATGGCCCGGTTTTTCATAGGTTACTTGACACTACCTATTTCCTTTTCGGGTACAGCTATATGTTAGCCTCGCAAAATCAAATCCGTTACCGTGCTTATGTAAAATGGATGTAAAGTTTCAAAAAAAGAAGGGCTGCCGCTTTAACTTGTGCGACAGCCCCATAAAGCCTGGAATAAAATTCTATTAGAAATCAAAAAAGCAGACCATGTTTCCATGACCTGCCGTTTTTCGTACTGATTCAGTTTTCCCAAAATACTCTTTACAATCTGTTCTGCTTAAGAGCTTTCTCCACAAGATCGTTTCCAATTTCAGCGAGCCGCTGAGCTTCTTTCCTATCCATACCCGTTCCGATAAGATTCAGAAACACTTTCATTCCTTTTTCTTCCTGACCTTCGGCTCTTCCCTCATTTTTAATTTTTCTTGCATTGGTTTCTAATAAAGCGCCTCCCATAACTTCACCCATTCCTTCCACTACTTTCTCATATTTTTTTGCGATTTCCCGGATTACATCGTTTGCCGTTTCCGCAAACAGCAAAATTTGTATCTGTGATCCTTTTTTCATCGGGCGCATTCTGCTGGTCGATGAAATGTTCGTTTGGGAAAAAATCTATCCGCTCCTCTCCGGTATAGTGTTCCCCAAAAGAAATATTGATGAGCGGTATAATTAACTCGCTGCAGTCATTTAAGATTTTTTCATTTTATCATTACGGTTACTTTTTTTCAAGCACTTGGCACCAAAAGGGGCTCTTCCGTAACAGTTCAGCCCACGCCATCCGCAGAGCCGCGCTGACGCGCCCTCCGGCGCTGTGCGCCTGCCTTTGCTCATAAAACGGCATTCCCTCGGCTGCCGTATCCAGAGTAAAATTCGTGCGAGCACGATTTTCCTCTGAACACGTCAACCGGCTAAACTGTTACTTTTATTTCAATCCATCATTAACAGCATCCGCAGTATAATCTTTCCCCGCAACGTTAATAATCAAATTGGCAGCGCAACCTGAAAATACAAATTCGCCTATTTCAACATTCCCATTCCCAATAGCAGCTGTTTCCAATTTTTCACAATACTGAAATGCCCTATCATCAACTTTAATCTCATTATCTGACTTTGCATTTTTGCATATTGTGACACTTTCAAGATCTTCACAGCTATAAAATGCATATTCACCCAATACTACTGAATCACAATCTATATTTACAACAGCTAAATCCTCACAGCTAGAGAAAACGCTTTCGCCTATATCGGCTTGGGAACCGGTAATTGTTAAGCTTTCAATAGAACTGTATTGAAAAGTCCTGTCATCAAATACCAGTGAGCAATTGTTCATCTCAACTTTAGCTGAATCGCCGCAGCTATAGAAAGCATATTCTTCTGTTTCCAATATACTGTCTGTAAATACAATCGATGTTAAGTTTTCACACGATGAAAAGGCGCTTTTTTCTATTGTAAACTCACAATTATTGATTGTTAAGCTTAAAAAATCACCATACTCAAAAGCATATTCTTCGATAGTACCGGTGCAGTTAGAAAATGTCACATCCGCGTCTTTACCGCAACTATAAAAAGCATACTCTTCTGCCTGTATATTGCAATCACTAAATGAAATCAATGTCAAATCTTCACAGGTTGAAAAAGCGCTTTCCTTTATCACCGGGCTGCCGCCGATTATATTTACCGCCGTGAACTCACCATATTGAAAAGCATTTTCGCCTACCTCATAATTGTAATTCACCAATGTAACACTTTCAACATCTTCAAGAGAATAAAACGCATATTCATCAATTAACGTAACAATATCTCCATCCGGGCTTTCTACAGGGATAACAATATTTTCATCTGTGCAGGTGCCAATTCCGGTGATTGTGCATGTGCCATCACCGTTACTTTCAAATTCAAAACCTTCGGAAGGTTTTAAATCTGTTTCTACTACTCGAATACTTTCCGTCTTTTCTTCCGCATCGGAAGCTACCTCTTGGCTAGGGTCTTCTGTCACCGGATTTTCTTTACTGCTGACTTCGTTATTCTCTGTCTCTTTCTCCGTCTCTGCTTCTGTCTTTGTCTCTGTCTCTGTTTCTGTCTCTTCCTCTGTCTTCGTCTCTTCCTCCGTATCTGTCTCTTCCTCCGTCTTTGTCTTTTCCTCTATCTTTGTCTCTGCCTCTGTCTCCGTCTCTGCCCCTGTTTCTGTCTCTAGCGCCGTATCTGCTAAACTGCTTTCATTAGCCGCAGCATTTATATCACCCTTGCTTCCGCATCCCGAAAGACACAAGAACATCATTATTACTGCAGACAATATTTTTAATGCTTCTAATTTTTTATACATAGACTTTTTCCTCCAATTTTTTAAACCTTCATCAAAATGTTTTCATTTTCCGTATTCAGTTTTTAGCTGGCATATTTCCTTCAAGTACCCCTCCTGTTTATTTTTGAAGCAGATATTTTTATTATCCTTTTCTTACCTTTTTTGTATCAAAGCACAAAGAATTTCCATTTGTTCCTCAATTCGCCTCTTTTCTTCTCTCAATTTTTTCATTTGTTTTTTCAGAATTGGAATAACACTTATTGGTGGCTCGTCAATAATTACTTTGATTTCCTTTATAGAAAACCCCATTTTCCGATACATGCTAATAGTTCCAATTCTCTCTTGTGTAGCGGCATCATATAACAGATGCCCCATCTTATTTTTTCCTGTTGCTCTCACAAGTCCCGCTTTCTCATATCCCTGCACCGCCCTTCTTGAAACCTCATACTTGACACACACTTCCCGTAATGTCATTTCCTGCATATATTTACCTCCTAACCAACGTAAAACTGCACGTTACGTGCAGTCAACTGTTACTTTTGTTAAAAACACGGACTAAATATCTGCTTCATAACAGGGCATGTTTTTTACGCGAATTGTGCGCGGTTTCATTCAAACAAAAAAGCCTGTAAGATTTCTCTCACAGGCTAAAATACAGATTTCTATTTTTCTGTTATTCTTATTTTTCTTCCATGCTCAATTCCGAATAGATCTTCGTATAGATCCTCCGGCGGTTGCGGTTGATTTCCCGCTTGAGCTTCTTGCAAAATTCCTCATCGTCGAAAATCTTGACGACATACGGCGCGTAGCGCGTCCCGCCGCCCTTTTTCAATTCCTCGATCAGCATATCGACCGTTTTCGACGCGGCGTAGCAGCGCCCGATGTTGTCCGTCCCGGCATCCAAGCAGTCCGCGACGGAAATGATGTCCACGATCGACTCCGCGCTGCGCGGCACCGGACCCGCGTCGAACGGGTAGCCGCCCTTGCGGTCGTAAGTGCGGTGGTGGTGCAGGGCGGCATGCGCCTCAAGCTCGCTCATGCCGGAAATACCCAGCAGCCTGCTCCCCAAAAGCGGGTGCAGCTTGATGATCGCAAATTCCTCGTCAGTCAAGCGGCGGGTATAGTTCCCGACGTGCTCGATGATCATGCACTTTCCGATATCGTGGTAAAGCCCGCAGCGGTAGACTTTCTTCGCGATCTCCTGCCGCGATTCGCGGATGGCCGGGGCGTACTCGATTCCGGTGATTCCCCGAAGGCTTTCAGGATCGGTTTCGGCGATCCGCAAAAACAGCGTCTTGCACAGCCACGCGACCATGAGCGAATGGATGTAGGTCGGCGGATGGCTGGCGAGCGTCAGCCGCAGGATTTCCTTGCTGCGGTTTCCGCCGCTCTGGGCGATCGACAAAATGATATCGGTAAAATAATCGTTCATCTCGTTGATGTTGCGCCCGCGCGGAAGCCGCTTTAAATAATCGTAGATCCCGTCGATCATCTGCTCCACGGCAGCGCCGTATTTCTTCACGCCCTCCTTGTCGAGAAACTTGCGGTACCTGATAATAAACGACGGAACTTCCAAATTCGTGAAAAATCCATCGGTCGTGATGTCGTCGTGCGGGCGCTCGTTGTAAAGCTCCAGCAAAGTCGCGATCAGGTCGTTCGCGTGGATCAGGCCCGCATGGTATTGCGCGAGGGCAAAACGAAACCGATAGAACATCGAGATCGGCGCTTTGTTCAGGTCCGCATTTTCCGTCTCCTTGCTGAGTATGTACGACTGCCCCTTCAGGCAGGCATCCGCAACGGCGTTGTACTCGTCGCGCCGGAGATAGGAATCGCGGAGCATATCCAGCGTAAACAGCGTATTGTTCAGATGGCAAATATCGACATAGCGATCCCACGGGATTTCGATGTTGTCCTTGCGGAACTTGTCGTCGTAGGCAATCGCGAGCGTCTGCTCGCCGATCTTCCGCCGGTTGAGGAAATATTCAAAATTGCGGCAGCGGTCTTTTCGCAGATCGGTCTTCGCGCCAATCACGTCGAAATATTCGGAAACCGTCCGCCGCTCCACATAGCACAAAAGCAGCATCTTGCGCGTCGCTGGATTTTCAAAGCTCTCATAATCCTTGAAATATGGCTCCGCTTCTTTAAAATGCTCCGCGACCCTGTCAAGAAACAGAAACACGTCCAGATCGGCGTTGTCGTACCGAAGGTAGAAAATGGTCGATGCCAAAAAATAGTCGGTGCTGATCAGCAGATCCTTATCGTCCGCATGGGCGGCATAATCGTGCAAAAGCTTGTAGCAAAGATAGGCGACGGGCTTGTCTAAGTTGATCAAAGCCTGCGCAAACTCGTTGATATCCGCGATGTCTTCCGGCGTAAGTTCCTCCGGCTTTTTCGAGAACAAAAACTCTTTCAGTATCTTGTCGTTCTCCTCGTGCAGAACATGCGTGGTAAGCGCGTTTTGCTGGATGATCGAGATGGCCTCGCCCTCGCTTGCCCCGGCCGGGACTTGGATTACCATGGCATCCGACAGCTCCTCGATATTGTGTACATATTTTTCAAAATGTTCGTTCAAAATTGTTCCTCCCCAAAATCATCTTCCGCAGCCTGGCTCAAGATCACACGCATAACAAGATATCCCCTTCCATATCGCGCCCTGTTTCCGCTGCATGGCCCCCCGTCTCCATCCCCTCTACTCACTTTTTACATTTGAGATTATCTCTTCTACGCTAGCAGACCTTCCTTTAGCTACGGTTTTCCCATTGATAACAAATGTCGGAAGGTTATAGATCCCCGCTTGTATCATTTCCCTTGCGTTTGTTATTATTTCCAGTTTAAACCGGCAGTTTAATATTTTTTCCGCTTGTTTGATATTTTTTAATGTAGCATCGAACATAGGACAATATTGTCCATACAAAGCCATACTTGTCATCATTTTGACCTCTCTTTCCCATGGCGATCCCGCCCATGTACTTTTTTACATTTATTATATATTCCGCATTTAGGAGCGTCAATTATTATTTCGTCAATTCCACTGACTGTCTCCTGACTTGATGAAAAATCATGCCCGCACGAATTTTACTCTGGATACGGCAACCGAGGGAACGCTTTTTTGAACAAAGGCGGCGCACAGCGCCGGAGAGCGCGGCAGCACGGCTCTGCGAGTGGCATGGGATGAACCGTTACTAAAATTTACTAAAATTTAACCAACCGTCTTAACGGGCAATAGATTTCTTCCCATTTGAATGATATAATACCATCTGTCGGATACACAGCCGCCCGGCGGATCGGTAAACGGAGCGTAGAGCGCCATTATCCCACAGGAAACGAACCGTCGGTTGCAAAAAGCGGCGGCAGGTCGTATGTTGGGGGCAAAAGGAGGTGGAGCCAATGGACGCGGGCAGACTTGGGGCCTTTATAGCCGAATGCCGCAGAGAAAAAAATATGACGCAGGCTGATCTGGCTATGAAGATTAATGTCACCGATAAAGCCGTAAGCCGTTGGGAAAGAGGGATCGGGTTCCCGGACATCAACACCCTCGAACCTTTGGCGTCGGCTTTGGGAGTAAGCGTTCTGGAACTTATGAAATCTGAGAAGATCACATCAAACGAAGTAACAAAAGAAACGGCGGATGGCATCGTCATAGATACGCTGAACGCCGCTAAACTGCAGCGCAGGCAAGAGAGAAAAGAGGCGCTTGGTATCTTAGGCGTGACGGCAGGGATCGTTATCTTTATTTTATTCCTTGACAGTATGGGATGGCAAATGGATACTTTCCTTTTTACGGGCGTCGGAGTGGTTTTCCCAGTGCTCTGCGTGTCCGGCTTTCTTGTTTTACTGGGAAATGGGATACGGCGGAAAATGACAGGCAAGCCCTATGGGCAGACTTTTGTAATAGCGCTGGTTTTGCTGTTGCTCTTTATCCTATTTATGGGATTGTTCTTTTTGGCCGGGGCATTGGGAACCGGCCCTGTCCCAGATTAAGCCGCGGACCGTGATCTGCGCTTAACGCCCGGGGCCTGCAGCGGGAGGCGAGCTCCAGGCCATCGGCCTGCAAAGCTCACTCCCCCGACAGCACCAGGTCCAGTATATGGGCCAGCGGGTCACAGGCGTTCATAGCTTCCTCCAGGGTATTGTTCTGGGCCCCGAGTTCGATCAGAAGGGAACGGGGTTTTAAGTGCATATTGTAGCGATAGCCTTTCAGGTAGATCTTCCGGGCCAGGCCCGGATAGTATTCCATGGCCTTTCTCTGCATCTGAAACGAGAAGGCTAGGTTGTCGTCCAGATATTCATTATACAGATAGTCGATATCCCCTGTGGTCCGAGTGCGGCTTAGCCCGTTAAAAAACATGAAGCGGGCGGTGGGCCTGCCGTCCAGATCCATGACAAGCCTTGTGGATTCCGGCATCTCGTCCCTGTGCAGATCGATGACCACCTGAATAGAGGGATTCTCCTCCAGCACCTGCCGTATGGCGGGCAGGGCGTTAGCATAAGCGTCATCCCGGCCTTCCACGTCATATTCCCCCGTGTGATGGAGCACCTGATACCCATAGGTATTCCGCAGGATCTCCGCCAGCCGCTCCCCCACGCCCTGGATACCGGTAGAATCGTCTCCCGGCACGGAATCCGAGAACGCTTCCTGGGAGTGGGTGTGATAGATCAGGATCTGCGGGCCTTCCGTGCCTTTGTCGATGGTCAGGTCCTTCAACGCCAGCCTGTCTGCATCCAGCTGACTACTGCCGGCCATAGTGTTGGGATCCACAGTATAAAATTCCTTGAGCAGCGTCTCATAACTGCCCAGAGCGTTTAAGTCTATCGGACTCTGCAGGCCATGGGGCGTAAAATTTCCATATGTATCCGGCGTATCCGAGGCGCTCTCCTGCTGCCTTAAAAGAGCCGCCTCGTTCTCTTCCCGCAGAAGATCCTCCCACATCCGCCCGCTGCCCTCCTGCGCTTCCCCGCCTTCTTCCGGCCCTTCCCTTCCGGCTGCGTATTCCGGCGCCCCAGATCCAGCCCCAGCGCCGCTTTCCTGTTCTTCTCCGGCCGCCGGGCCGGCCCCATTCTCCGCGCCGTCCTCCGGGATCTCTCCCCTCTCTTCCGCCTCCGTCAGCAGGAAGCGCCGTTCCCCTTCCCCGTCGGTATCTCCTCCGGGCCTTTCCATGAGATAGCCGTAAAAAGGCAGCACACTGTCGATCTGTTCCTGCACCAGCCAATAGGAATTTCTTTCCCTCTCCTGCAGGAACGTCAGGCCGCACAGGAAAGATCCATAAATCGCTTTCTCCGCCCTGTCCGCAAGTTCTCCCAGCATGGCTTCCTTTAATGTGCCCGCCCCTTCCGTCCGCCCCTCCGCCCGGGCGCAGCCCTGGAGCACCGCCTGCAGGCTCAACAACAGGACGGCCGCCGCCACCGCCTTTCCGGCAAAGGCCCTGCCAAAGATCCCGCCATTTCTTTCTCTCTTTACGGCCAAACACTTCCTTTCCCGAAGCATCGGTTTCAAGACTCCGTTCATTATATGCCCGTCTTTTTCAGTCCATGCGCATTTCCATAGCCATATTGATCCCCTCCGACACGGTGAAACTAACCCGTTTGATCACCGCATCGATATCCTTTCCCGTCATATACATGTTATTCAGCTCCGGAAAGCTGAGCTGCTGCCTGCTCATGAGCTTCACCGCGTCCAGTTCCTTTTCCTCCTCCAGAAGCTTTTCCAGCGCATCGGAAACAATGGTGGCGGCGTCCACCACCGTCGGGATGCCGATGGCGATCACCGGCACTCCGAGGCTTTCCTCTGTCAGCGCGTTCCTATGGTTGCCCACGCCGGAGCCCGGCTGGATCCCGGTGTTGGTGATCTGGATGGTGCGGTTTAAGCGCCGGATGCTCCGGGCCGCCAGCGCGTCGATAACGATAAGCACGTCCGGCGAAGTCTCCTCCACCACGCCTTTCACGATCTCTGCGGTCTCCATGCCGGTCTGTGCCATGACACCCGGCTCCAGCGCACTGACAAGGTTCATCTTCTCGCAGTCATAGGCGGCTTTTCCGTACTCCCGCACGATATGGCGCGTGATAAAAAGATTGTCCACAGCCCTGGGCCCCAGGGAGTCCGCGGTCACTTCCCGGTTCCCCAGCCCTATCACAAGCACCGACTGTTCCTCCCCGTCTCCGGGCAGCATCTCCAAAAGCTCCTCCGCCAGACACTGCGAGATCTCCCGGTGATACTCCTCGTCCGGCTCCACCATAGCCGGCGCCTCCATGGTCACATAGACGCCCACAGGCTTTCCCATGGCCTTCGCCGCATTCTTCGTGTCGATCATCACCTTCGTGACCCTGACATCCTCCTGTTCTTTGTAGTATTCCTCCACCCGGACGCCCCGCAGCTCACTGTCCGTCTGGCTGATGCTCTCCCTGGCCTCCAGGGCCAGGTCTGTTCTCACCTGAAAATTTCCCATGTCTCTCTTTCCCCGCGCAGGCTTTTCGTTCTCCTTTCCCGCAGCCGTTCGGAGGATCGCCGAACAGTTGCCCTTTCTCATCAGTTTTCTCAAAAAAACGCGGATTATGTATTGACAAACCTCCAAATATTTACTAAACTACAATAGTATGTTTGCCTTGGTTCCCCGTGTCTGACTGAGGTAAAGCAGGCAGGAAAGAATATGATTACAGTTTCTACAAGATGGAGGTGTACAACTTGGCTAACATTAAATCCGCAAAGAAGAGAATCTTAGTAAACCGCACGAAAGCTGACAGAAATAAAGCCATCCGGTCCAGCGTAAAGACAGCGATCAAGAAAGTATATGCCGCTATCGAGACCGGTGACAGGGAAAAGGCAAAGTCCGCTCTCGTCTCCGCTACCAAAACCATCGAAATGGCGTGCAGCAAGGGCGTTTACCACAAGAACAATGCGGCCCGCAAGGTTTCCCGCATCAGCAAGGCCGTAAATCAGATGGCCTGACCGGAAGATCTGAAAAGGGAACGCTGAAAAAATGAACCGTGAAAAAAGAACGCCTGTTCCGTCTGCAGGCGTTCTTTTTGTTCCTTATTTCCTTCTTCCTTATTTCCCTTATTTTCTTTCCCCTCTAATGCCTGTGGCTCCTTCCGCCGTGGCTGGCTCCGCTGCTGCTGTGATGGTGTCCGCCGCCTCCGCTGTGGCCGCCGCCAGAATGCTGACTGCTTCCGCTGCTCCTCTCAATGTGCCTGGTGCTCACAGACTTTCGGATAAAGTTGTCCTGCTGGCTGTTCATCTGCGGCTTGCCGCCCGCCACATAGGTGGTGGCCGTAACGGTATTTTTCGCCTTTGACTGTCCCAGGTTTGCCAGCGCATAGATCAGCGCCGCCACCAGAGGCACAAAGAGCACCACCCCCCAGGAGAAGGGAAAACTTCCCCGGTTTCCCGAGCCAGCCTCCAGCCAATACTCCAGGGCCTCCACATACTCCGAATACGCCTTATAGGGATCCTTTTCATAATAGCGGTCCACTTCGTACAATATTTCATCCAGCTCACGATCGCCAAGCTCCCACTCCGCCCTTCCGCTGGTGGATATATGCTCGCCGTTCTGCCCCGGATACCAGTTGTGCAGAAGAAGCGCACCATCGCCTTCAAAACTCTGGTCATAGCCGTATTTGTTCTCGTCCCAGAAATCGTCCGCCAGGTCTTCCATGTTATCTTCCCAGTATTCGGAGCGGTATCCGTATTCCTCCATGGCCTCCCAGCCCTCTACGGACTGGTCTATCGTAACGATCACAATATCCATCCGCAGCCGCCGCTCAGCCTGGGCGATCTGCGCCCGCAGGCTCTCCTCCTCCTGGGCGGTGAGCACGTCGGCATAGTCATACACCCTCTCCGCCGGGGCTTCCATATTTGTCCTTTCCGCTGAACCCGCGTTTTCCCTGAGATGATTTACAGCCACATTGACGCCCTTTGCCGTTAAAAACACCAGCAAAAGCGTACCGACTATGATAAACCAGACGCTGAAGTACCTCAGATACTGCCGTCTGGCCTCTCTCCGAAATTCGTCTTCCATCTTTTACTCCATTTCCTCGCCGTTCCCTGCACAGGCTCCCCGGCTTCCCCTACCAGAAAAAGCAGCCAGCAATCAGCTGGAGCAACACAAGGATCGCCGTGAGGGATGCCCATAGCGTTCCCGCATATGCCCATACTTTCCGGGTAGAAACAGGGGGATTCCCCACGATTTTCCCGGTCTGCCCATTCACATAAAAAGGATATTCCTGCCCCTTATATCTGTACCGATATATCCACACAGGCAAAAGGCCATAGCTTATATGGCTGTCCAGGGTTTTTAATTCATCGTGCAGCGTCTTTACGGAGCTGTAGCTGCCGGAATATGTATTCTGGCACAGCCTGGCAGAGGCATCCCGCATTATCTTCTTCGCCCTTTCCTCCACCGCGTCCGAGGCCATATTGTATTTTTCCGCATAAAACCCGGACATATATTCCGGCTTAAAATCCGTCACCTGGTCATACTGGAAGGGCGCCACCAGTTCCATGACATCGTCCGGCATCTGCTCGGAGGCATCCACCGGGATCCCCTGAAAGGAAATGTCCATATCCCGCTGCACGTCATAAATGGAAGTTTCCGTATAGGCGGTATCCCCGCTGGTCCAGCTTCGGATCTTTGTTCCCTCCCCCTGGAAGACCCAGCGGGTATCGTAATCGTAAAACCAGTAAGGCACATATATGCCCTGGATCTCGTTCAGCCTTGCCTCCGACAGGAAATCCACCGGGGCAAAACGGCATTTTTTAAACTTTTCCCGAAGAGACTGCTTGCACACTTCCTTCCCCAGCTGAAACGGAAGGATCGTCTTTGGCGCATACTCCCCCTCCACCCTCTCATCCAGGATCAGATAACAGTCGCAGCCCGGGCAGCGCGTGGCGGAAGTGTGTTCCTGTATCACAATCTCACTGCCGCAGTTCGGGCACACATTCAGCGGGCCCGGATCGCCATCGTTTCGCTCCGCGCTGTTCTCGCTTTCACAGAAAGGGCAGAACATGCCATGCCTCTCCGGGCTGTATATCGTATTTCCGCCGCAGTTTTTACATTTGAAGATCATATCCTGACTCCTGTTCCCGCCGTCCGCAGGCGTTCACTTCCCTATCCAAAATCCCAGAGAATGGGCCTTTTCTTTTTTCCAGGCAGCTTCCACCTTTCCTTCGGATCCTTTCTCTAGCTTTACGTCCGGGCCTTTTCTCTGGGCCTTTTCTCCGGGCCTTTCCCTGCTACAGGCGCTTTTCGATCTCCTCGATCAAAATCTTCAGGGCCTTGATCCGGGCATATTTCTTGTCATTTGACTCTAAGACATACCAGGGGGCCGTAGTGGTGTTGGTCTTCTGCAGCATCTCGTCCACGGCCACCTCATAAAGATCCCATTTTTCCCGGTTTCTCCAGTC
>CANPYT010000080.1 GCA_947588705.1 uncultured Acetatifactor sp.
TCCCTATAAACTTCATTTCCGCCCCCTGTGCGCCCGCCCTGACCTTCCCCTCCGCGTTTGCCCCGGATGCCGGGCCGCCGCTTTTCCTACTTCGTCTCGTACCAGTTTTCCCCGGTGTGCAGGTCTACCTCCAGCGTCACTGCCAGCCGCGCCGCCTCCTGCATGTTCTGAAGGAGGATCTGCCTTACCTGCTCCTCCTCCGACTTTAAGGTCTCGATCACAAGCTCGTCATGGACCTGCAGAATCAGCTTCGACGAAAGCCCCGCCTCCCGCAGCGCCCTCCATACCCGGATCATGGCGATCTTGATAATATCCGCCGCCGTTCCCTGGACAGGGGAATTCATAGCCACCCGCTCCCCGAAAGAGCGCTGCATAAAGTTGGAGGACGCCAGCTCCGGGATGGGCCTGCGCCGCCCAAACAGGGTGGTGACATACCCCTTCTCCCTGGCCTCCTTCACCAGCCCGTCCAGGAATTTCTTCACCCCCGGGTAAGTCTGGAAATATTGCTCGATATACTCGGCGGCTTCCTTCCGGCTGATACTCAGGTCCTGGCTCAGGCCAAAGGAACTGATGCCGTACACGATCCCAAAATTCACAGCCTTGGCGTTTCGTCTCTGCAGGGCCGTCACCTGGTCAAAAGGCGTGTGGAACACTTTCGATGCCGTGATGCGATGGATATCCTGATCCATCCGGTATGCCTCGATCAGCTGCTCATCGCCGGACATATGGGCCAGCACCCGCAGCTCGATCTGGGAATAGTCCGCGTCCATGAGCTCATAACCTTCCCTTGGCACAAACACCTTCCGGATCCGCCGCCCCAGCTCCATCCGCATGGGAATGTTCTGGAGGTTGGGCTCCGTGGAACTGATCCGCCCGGTGGCGGTGATCGTCTGGTTGAAATTCGTGTGGATCCGGTTATCCTCTCCGATAAACGCGGCCAGGCCGTCGGCATAGGTGGATTTCAGCTTCACAAGCCCCCTGTATTCCAGGATCTCCCTGACGATCGGATAGTCTTCCGCCAGCTTTTCCAGCACATCCGCCGCCGTGGAATACCCCGTCTTTGTCTTCTTGCCGCCGGGCAGCTTCATCTTATCAAAAAGCACTTCTCCCAGCTGCTTGGGGGAATTGATGTTAAAATCCACCCCCGCCTTCTCCCGGATGGAACTTTCCAGCTCCTGGATCCGGTCCACCAGCGCCTCCCCGTAAGCCCTCAGTTCCTCCCGGCGCACTTCAACGCCTTCTCTCTCCATATCGTAAAGCACGAGGGAGAGGGGCATTTCGATCTCCCGCATCAGCCTGTCCATGCCGGTCTCCCGCAGTTTCCCCTCCAGTACGCCGGCGGCCCCTGCGGCCACATATGCGCAGTAACAACAGTAATCCGCAAACTCCTCCGCAGCCGTCTCCGCAGCCTGCTCAAATCCCTTTTTCCCCAGGAGTTCGCCTCTGCCGGGGATCACCAGGCCAAGGTGTTCCCTCGCGATAGCCTCCACATCATAATCGCTTTTCAGAGGGTTCAAAAGATACGCCGCTATCAGGATGTCAAAATAGCGGTCTGTGCCCTCTGTCTCCAGAAAACCATACTGCCGCTTGATATCAAAGACGGCAAGGTCCGTCCGCTCCGATAACTCCCGGAACGCCCGCCCTAGTTTTTCTCCTTCCGGCACATCGCCCTGCCCTTCCCCGTTTGGCTGAAAAGTCCGGCCCGCGGCCCCCGGCTCCTTCACCGCATAAAACCAGGTCTCGCCCCCCTGTCCGCAAAACGCGGCCCCCAAAAGCCTGCCATGCTCCACCGCCAGGAATACGCCTGTCCGTCCGCTGTTTCCGACGCCGTCCAACTGTTTCAAAAAATCCTGCAGGGAGGCGGCGCGGCGGAACTGCCTCCCTGCCTCCGCACTGTCATCCTTCACCGCCTCCTTTTCAAAGCGGGAAAGCATATTTTTAAATTCCAACTGTTTAAAGAGTTCATAGGCTTCCGGCGTATAAAATCCTTCCGCCCTGGCATTCTCATAGTCCAGGCTGACATCGCTGTCGGTTTTGATGGTGGCCAGGATCTTGCTCAGATCCGCCAGCGCACGGTTTTCCTTCAGCGACTCCCGAACGCTCTTCTTGGGGATCTCCTCCACATGCGCGTAGATGTTCTCCAGGGAACCATACTGCACGATCAGCTCCGTAGCCGTCTTCTCCCCCACCTTTGGCACTCCGGGGATGTTGTCCGCCGTATCCCCCATCAATGCCTTCAGGTCAATAAACTGCTGCGGATCCACCTGATATACCCGCTCCACATCCTCCGGGTAGTAATCTTCGATTTCCGTTTTCCCCTGCTTTGTCTTCGGAATACGGATCAGGATGTCCCGGTCGGCGATCTGCAGCAGATCCCGGTCTCCTGACACAAGTGTCACTTTGATATTATCCGCGGCTGCCTTCTTAGCCAGCGTTCCGAGGATATCGTCAGCTTCCAGGCCCGCCTGTTCCACGATGGTGATCCCCATGGCCCGAAGCACTTCCTTCATCACGGGGACCTGTTCCCTCAGTTCATCCGGCATAGCTTTCCTTGTCCCTTTGTATGCCCCGTAGAGCTCATGCCGAAAGGTGGGCGCGTGGACATCAAAAGCCACCGCAAGATAATCCGGTTTTTCCTCCTCCAATATCTTGAAAAGAATATTCAGAAATCCATAGACCGCATTGGTGTGAAGCCCTCTGGCGTTGCTCAAAACAGGCAGTCCATAAAAAGCTCTGTTCAAAATACTGTGCCCGTCTATTAAGACCAGCTTTCTGTTCTCACTCATGCCTCCTGTCGCCGCCCTGCCCTTTCTTTCTATTCTTGTTCATGCTGTTTTCCTGTTTCTGCTGTTTCTGCTGTTTCTGCTGTTTCTGCTGTTTCTGCTGTTATTTTATTCCTATCTTTGTCTCTATTCTTATTCTGCTTCCGCTTCTGTTCCTGCTTCTGTCTCTATCCCTGCTCTGTTTCCGCTTCTATTTCTATTCCTGCTGTTTTTTCTGTTTTTTCTGTTCCCGCTGTTTTTTCTATTTCTGCTGTCTTTTCTGTTTTTTCTGTTCCCGCTGTTTTTCAATTTCTGCTGTCTTTTCTGTTTCTGCTTTTGCCTCTACTGTTCCTGTTCCTGGCCCTATCCCTGCTCTGTTTCCTTCCCTGTCACATCAGGATCCATAGGATACTGCCCACCAGCAGGCATACCGCCGCGATCTCCAGCACCAGGCCCACCCGCATAAAGGTCTCATGAAATTGGACCTTCTTCTTTCTGTTCTGCATACACTGCTCCAGCTCTCCCTGCAAGTCGAAAGCCCTGCCGTCCTCCAGCCGCTGTATGCCCTCCGTCACAAGAAATTGTATCGTCAATTCCTCCCGGCATTCGTCGCAGTATTCCAGATGGCTGTTGAAACGCTTCAGATTTTTATAATCCATCCTATCCGCTATATAATCAGGTATCAGTTTCTCAAATTCCTTGCAGTCCATAGCCCACCTACCGTCAAACCGCCCTGAACGCCCAAAGCAGCTGGCTCCTTTGCTTTTTCAGACTTGCGCATACAAACTCACTATTCAGTATACACATTCACAGAGAAAAATTCAACAACTTTCTGCCCCGCCCCAGGGTTCTGCCCCAGGGTCCTTCACCGTTCTTTCATGAAGCGTTGTCAAATATAAATTCAATCCCTATTTTGCAATCAAACAGGGGGCAATCAAGTTAATTCCTTTTCAATTACAATAATTGATTCTTCGAATACTAATGTTATATGCGGACGCACCAAATTAGCTAAAGGATCATATTGATTTCGTATCTTATCTATTATCTCCATATTTTTAAATTCAGGAAATATCATTATTGTTCTTACCGTCACAAATCCCTCCCTTCATTCCGGCTTGTTTTGCCAACATAACATCGCAATAATAATATCACAATAATAATATCACAATCATAACATCGCAATCACGCTCGCTATCCTATCACATGAATGAATTATAAACGCCCATATCAGCAACAATGCCGATGCGGGCGTTTCTTCTAGTGTCATGACTGTAATTCAAATATTGTCTCCGGCAGGGAAAACAGAAAGGCAGGCTGCTCCCCACACCGGGAAGCCTTGCTACAAGCCAGCATAACCAAGGCAAACAGAATTGACAGTTTACTGTATTTGCCTACACCGGATTCAGCCGGATAAAGTCAGGTAAGGCAGACTATTTTGAATTATGCCTATGCTGAACTATGCGAGAAGATGGCTCAATCGCCTCTGCCGGGCGCACAATGGAACATTACTTGTTTTTCTTCCCTTTCATAATTCCTACGCATATACATATAACGCCCAAAATTATAAGTATTGCGCTGATAATTTTAAGTATTGTACTGCCCATAATCATAATGTTCCCTCCCGTAGCTGCCGATTAGCTTCCTTCATCTTCCTATGCCTAAAACAGTTTCCCAAAGACATTTTTCAGTCCTGTGCCACCACTTCCCGGTAAAACTCCGCATAGTCCGTGCGCTTCTCTTTGGTGAACTGAATGGCTGTCCTGGGGTGCTGGTTCAGAAGCCCTGTCATCAGATACTGCAGATCATACCCCCATACAGTTCCCTCCGCTTTCAGCCGGTTCATATACTCATCGATAAACTGAATAGCAGGATATTCCTTATACTTTGGATTCCGCAAAAATCCCAGCAAAAGCTCCATGGCGCAGTTTCCCGCCCCTCTCCCCATAGAGGAATAAGTCGCATCCAGCCAGTCCACACCGTCCCCCACAGCCTCGATGGTATTCGCGAAGGCAAGCTGCTGATTGTTGTGGGCATGTATCCCAACCTTCTTATCGTACTTGTTTGCTATGTCCAGATACAGATCCGCCAGCCTCGCCACCTGCTCCGGGTACAGGGCGCCATAGCTGTCCACGATATAAAACACATCTACGGGAGTCTTCCCCAAGATTTCCAGCGCCGCCCGCAGATCCCCCTCCTGTGCATTGGAGATCGCCATGATATTACAGCTGACTTCATATCCCTTCCGGTATGCGTCCTCGATCATATCCACCGCCTCCGGGATCGTATTCAAATAGGTGGCCACCCGGATCAGGTCAATCGGGCTGTCCGCTTTGTCAATGATATCCGTCTTATAATCGGTACGCCCCACATCCGCCATGACCGCAATCTTCAGGTCCGTGTCGTTCTCTCCCACAATGGCCCGGATATCCTCGTCACTACTGAACTTCCACTTGCCGAATTTTTTTACATCGAACATTTCTTTGGATGCCTTGTAACCGAACTCCATATAATCCACGCCGGCTTTCAGATTCGTCTGGTACAGCGCTTTCACAAAATCATCGTTGAAATAAAAATCGTTCACCAGGCCGCCGTCTCTCAATGTGGCGTCAATTACCCTCACATCAGGTCGATACGCTATCAAATTTGTGATCTCCTTCATCCGTTTCCTCTTTCCTGCAGCCCCCGGCTCTGCCGTCGGGCCGCACTTTGATACTTTCCCGCAGCCCTGCCTCACTCTCCCCAAGGATCTCTGAAACAAGCTGCCCCTTGATTTTAACAGTTTAAAGTGCCAAAGTCAATAGAAACTACAAGATTTATCCGCTTTTTCCGCTTTTCCATAGCCGGACGAGAGACAAAACAATCAATCCCATCTTACATATAGAAATGATATATGGTATAATGATTCTGCTATCGCAGAATCCATGGCGGTACTGCCGCCATGCTGCCGCTCACGCGGCACATTCTACCGGAAGCCACCGCTTGGAAAGTAAATGCCGCTAAAAAATGCGGCGCTTCCTTTCCCGCGCTTGTGGTATATTGATGTTCATAATAGAGAAACATTAATCTAAAAGGAGGTTCAAAATGAAATCAAAAGTTTATTTTTCCCGTGACATCACTCCCGAAAAAGTGCTGGATCTCTATAAAATGACCGGCTTTTCCCTTTCCGGGAATGTGGCTGTAAAGCTTCACTCCGGCGAGATGGGGAACCAGAATTTTCTCAGGCCCGAATTTTTTAAGCCGGTCATTGAGGCCGTAGACGGAACCGTGGTGGAGTGCAACACCGCCTACGAGGGAGAGCGCGACACCACAGAAAAGCATTTGAAAACCATCGAAGCCCATGGCTGGAGCCGTTATTTCAGGGTGGACCTGCTGGACGCGGAAGGGCCTGACCTGGTGCTTTCCATCCCGGGAGGCCGACGCATCCAAAAAAATTTCGTGGGCAAAAACCTGGCAAAATATGACTCTATGCTGGTTCTCTCCCATTTCAAAGGGCACCCCATGGGCGGGTACGGCGGAGCCCTGAAACAGCTTTCCATCGGCATCGCTTCCTCTGCCGGGAAAGCCTATATCCACGGCGCAGGCAACCCGGCAAAGATCTGGACTGCGGACCATGATTCCTTCCTGGAATCCATGGCGGATGCCGCCTCTTCCATCACGGAACGCTTTCCGGGCAAGATCGTGTACGTCAACGTGATGAAGAACATGTCCGTGGACTGTGACTGCTGCGCCGTGGCCGAAGACCCCTGCATGAAAGATATCGGCATCCTTGCCTCCACAGATCCCGTGGCCATCGATCAGGCATGTCTGGATCTGGTCTATGCGGCAAAGGATGATCCTGGACGGGATCACCTTTTGGAACGCATTGAGAGCCGCAACGGCGTCCACACCATCGAAGCCGCCGCTGCCCTGGGGATCGGCTCCAGAGAATATGAACGGATCGAGGTGTAAAAAAGGGGGGGCTGTCGTACTAAGTAATTAATGCGACAGCCCCTTTGGGTTTTTCTGTTTTCCTGTTATAAGCAGAACTGAAATATAATACCCGACACCCACGAACAATCCCATAATCGCAACATAATCCAGTAAAAACAGCGCCAGCGGCTCCATATCTTGGCGCATCTTCCTGATGGCGCTGTTTCTGTATGCGCATACAGTCGTCCTTGGCATACCGTAAATCTCCGCCTCAATGGTGACGGTCATTTGCAGGTTTTCCGTAATTGTAGGTGTTGCCCGAAAAATGCACAAGCTCATAAGACTCATAGTTTTTCAGGTACGTTAACAAGTCCATCCGCTTTGCTTCCTGCACGACTTCCGGTGCGATATATGGCATAAATCTCAGCTCCTTTCCTGCCCGTGATTGGATATCTGTTGTCTGTTTTTGAATATCCGATATTTTCAGGCGCAATTCCAGGAGGTAATACTATAGGGCCTTGTTTGCTTTATTGTCGTATTGATATACCGATTCTGTTTTCAATGCATCAGCCAACACTTTGATTGTATTTTGCAAATGTTTTTCAGTCTTGTTATCATATGAAACATACTCTGAAATAGCTTTTTCCACAGACGCGTTTAAAGTATCCCCATTTCTCATTGCTGTAATTGCTAATTTTTTATGAAGATCTGGGCTTATACGCACATTAAAGGTTCCCTTATATTCTTTATCCGGTTCTTTGCCTACTTCTTTACAAAATTCCAGATAATCATCTACTGCTTCATGAAACTCTGATTCTAAATCCTTAATATCTTTACATTCAAAATCTACTAAATCATTTATTCCCTCTATCTTGCCTCTAAGTACAAATTCGTCAGAGTCAAATTCTATTTTGGTATGATATCCCTTATATTCTAATATATTATTCGTCATTATAACTCTCCTAGATTTTGCAGAAATTCTAATAAATCTCTTACAGCACCGGATTTCATAACATCACCGGGATGTGGCTTGTGTAATAAAATAATCTTCTGATCTTCTGCTCGATAAAATTTTACTCTTGAACCAGATGTTTTTCCCTTATTATATTCTACAAATCCAATTTGTTCTAATAAGCCTTTAGCCTCAGTATATGTGTAATCTTTAGGTTTCAACCTTATTCTATCTTTTGCTTTTTCAAATTTACTCATTAAACACGGCCTCACTCCTTTGCAACTACTTTTCAGTTGCATAATACATCTTTTATATACTCTTGTCAAGAATTTACGAGTGAAAAATTCCAATAGAAGCTTTCTGTAAAGTGAAAGATACACGTGGTAAAGTCCACCGCCTTTTCGGATCGCACAGATTCCGTATCACAGATTAGTACATCTGTGCCTGTATTTGATAAAATTCATAAAACTTTCCTTTCCTGTCTAAAAGCTCCTGGCAGCTTCCCTGTTCAGCGATACGTCCCTTTTCAAAATACAGGATCCTGCTGCTGAAACGAACTCCTGCCAGCCGGTGGGTTATAAACACGCAGGTCTTTTCTCCCGCTAGACCGTTGATTTTGTCCGAACCGTTACGGCCCACAATTGAAATACTGCTTTTTAATGGGATTTTTACAGATATCCTGTCCAGGGCCTTTGTTTTCATCCCCGGATATGTAAAAGAAACATTCTGAAAACAGATCATATTCACCGACGCATTTTCTGAAATTTCGGTGGATTCTGAAACAACCGCTTCTTGATTCGTTCTTTCATTCATTAATAATTTCTCCAAAAACGGCAATCTATTGATTCATAATCCCGAATTGATTTCAATTATTGTTTATAAATCTTTCCTGAAACAAATAATCCGATTTGCCACCTCAAACCCCATCGCCGTATGAAAGCGCAGGCTGTCGTCATTTACAAGCTCACAATCGCTTGCAAACTCTGTACAATGTTTTTCTTTTGCCCATGCTTCACACTCTCTTAACAGCGCCTTGGCGTATCCGTGCTTGCGATACGCATCCTCAACAAAGATACCTTCCAAATATCCAACGGGAGAGCTGTCAGTTCCTTCCACATACTCATGCCTGAGCTGGCACTGCGCAAAGCCTATTGCTTTCCCGTCAATATATTGAAGAAAACACACCGCATTGTCATCGGAAATGAGATTTTCAAACATATTTGCCATTTCCGGTATAGAATGCCCCTTCCACAACTTTATTGCCAGCCCTGCCAATGTTATGGCGTCGTCCGGTTTTGCCTGTTTTATCATACTATATTTTATTGTCATTACTTTTTCCTCACAAATCCTGAAAACGACCAATATAAATGCCGCAGTCTATGAATACTCATTGGACTTGCAAAATGTACTGCTTAATATCCGCAACAAACTGATTACCGCACCGAGCCAATTCGCCAAGAACACGGTCTATTCCTGTTTCGCTTTTATACCAATTATCTTTTGTGATGTTATAACAATGCACGGGGCACACTTTTATGTCCACGTTAGGAAAAGCCATTTGGTATAGCATAAGACACCTGCGGGCGTGAAACGCTTTACAGACAATCAGCGCTGTTTTTATTTCAATGCCGGCCTTGTTAACGGCCTTTCGTGAAAGGAAGGCGTTATCACGGGTGTGGCCGGACTGATCTTCTCCGATAATTGCAGAGGCCGGTACTCCATTTTTCAATAATACGTCTGGAGATGTTGCTTTTCAATTAATTTTTCCATAGTCCAATTATACAAGATAAACATTCCAATGTACAGAAAAGCATTGATTTATAATTGCCAAAATAATATTCTTTTAACGTGACAGCATCGATAGCTCAGGTCTCTGCCAAGATCGTATGCCGCCTGGGGATAGATAGAGCGTCTTGTCATTTCCGGTGTGTCACAGCCTTTTCCCATTACCCTTCCCTGATCTTTCAGGTTCAGATACCGCACCAGCATGTCCGCATCCAGTACCAAGTCCGTCAGCGAGCTTCTGCACCACGCCCTCGGTGTTGTTGGTGGCGGTGAAATAAGCTACCAGGATCTTACTGCCCGCGGTTTGTGTGATTTTTTCCATGGTATAATCCTCCCTTAAATGGTGTATGAAAAATCCGGATATTCACCCCTCATGTAAAGCAAGGCTGTCTCAACAACAATCTCGAATTGGCCGAGCAAAGCAAAGATTTTTCAGCGAATCAGCATGGATAGTTTTTTCCCGCAAAAAACACCTGCCAGGCAACATACAATACTTAAAAATATGTAAATCCCTCCAGGCAAATAAGCCTTGTTTTCAAACAACGTAAACGCTTCAAGCGAAAAAGTAGAAAAGGTTGTAAATCCTCCGCATACGCCTGTTTTCCAAAATAAAACAATATTCGGAGATACTTGATTATGACTTACAATACCTGTAATAAATCCTATCAGCACTGCACCTGTGATATTCGTGAGCAACGTTAATATTGGAAAACCTGTTTTAACCGGCAAAAGACTTATCGCATATCTTCCCGCTGCACCCAGCGCACCGCCAAGAGAGACAAATAAGAATCCCATGATTGATACCTCCTGCGACCTCATTTTCTTGAGTCTTCAATAGATTTCTAAATTCCATTCGTTTTATCTTCACAAAAGCTTCCCACACTTTTCTGAATTGTTTTGTTATGTGTCCGGTCATCAAGCTTCTTTCCTTCTAATTATATCCAAAGTATGATGGGATGCTCCAATTAGATCGGACCGTTCGCAGATCGTGAAATGATAATCCATCCACTTCGCGAAGGTCTCATCGTCCATGGCGTCGATATATTCCCGCTTATAGTTTGTCGCGCCGTCAGTGGCTACCAGTTTGATCCGTTCCACGGGAAACTCTGCGTCAAGTGAGGCGATCTCTTCCGTGCGTACCAATTCAAACAGATGCCTTATCATTCATTTTTTATATCCTGCCAATTTGCCCCTTATTTTACCGCCTGACCCGCGCGGCCAGAGAAGCTGGTCCTCCGTGACGGGCTCTCTGCCGCTCATTCCATTGATGAACATAGAGGCCATAAAGGTGGAATAGACCGTTGCCGCCTTATTCCTTCATTTATGCCTACTTGCACTTTTTACTACCCTTTTTTCCGGCTTTGAGCCTGTTTACCCGGAACTGTCAGATATCCGCATTTTTCCCATATTCTGTGGCAGCCTTTGATACAAGCTGTCAACCCGGACGGTCCGGCAGCAATTTCTCATTAGGCAAATCAAAATGAATCACCTGATGTAAATCCATTCCATTCTTCCATAAGAATGTCAAAGATATCGTTCAGTCTCTTGATTATACTTTCATTTACCGGAACTGTTTTATCAAGAAACCGCATACCTCTTTCTCCCATGAAATCCACGCAAAAAATCAGACAGTAGAATATAAACGCTTTATACTCTATCGCGTTCGGATGAAGCTCTTCCAACAGATAATCGGCATATTTTGTATCCAAATTCATATTGAGCAGCGCGACCCTTGTCAATGCGACAAAGGTAAGCATATCACCCAAGCCTATCCAATCAATATCTATTATCCCTGATAATTTTCCCTCGTAAATCAATAGATTTTTCGTACTGACGTCATCCAGATACGGTATCGGCTTAACCGTGTCGATGTATTCCTGTATTTCCGGCTGTAACTTTCTTATAATACGGATTTTATCGGTATCAAAGTATTGATTCTGCTTTATCCGTTTCTCTGCACGATTAAGCATTTCTTGTATAACGCCATTCCATGTCCACTGTGCATCTGTCTCGATATCAAGCCTTGTTACCTTTTGCTGTATCGCGACTACCTCTTTGGCAATTTGCTTTTTCTCGCTTTCATTTAATTGACGGTAAATATTTCCGATATCGTCTCCGGGAATATAGGAAAGCACAAGATAGGAATAATCTTTGTATTTTCCCTGTGATACGACAGTGGGAATCGGGATTCCGCATACAGACAGTCTATTGAGCCAATAGACTGTCTCCTTATATGCATCTGCGCTTTCACTGCATCTGAGGACAAATTTTTCGGTTTCGGTAGATACAATAAAAACATAATTCGCAATCCCGACGCCGCAGCGCTCTATCCTGGCAGCCTTTCTTTTTGCAGCGTTTTCAAATATCATAATTGCCTCATTACAATTCATGGGCATCTGTCCTCCAAACACAAATTCCGATACCTCTTCGAGTATATCAAAAATATCCCCTGCTTTCAATTCCCACACCCTTTTTATTCTCGTTTCTGGTAACAGTTCAGCCAGCCGCCTGATTTAATGGAAAATCGTGCTTGCACGAATTTTCCATCATGTCTGGCGGCTGAGGGAACGTCATTTATCCAACCCGGCATTGTTTCACCCATTTTTCCCAACGAGGATCCGCCTTTATTTCCTTTTCGACTTGTCCATAATCCGGGTTGCACCAAAATGGCCAGTCATCCGGCAGTGTCCTTGCGATCCCACTGCATAACTCTGTTCTGTATGTCACGCGGGACACGAGAGGCGCGGTGTAAACGTGTTCTTTTCCATCGCAAAGCGATTCGAGCGCCCTTGCGTGACGGAGCGCTTCATCCAAAGAGCCGAAAGCGTCATCGTGCAGCCCGCATTCCCATTCCAGTCGTGATAAATACAGGTAAAGCTTGATGAGACTGCCGTGATAAGCGCCAAAGTTTCCATCATCACAGAGAAGTTCCCAAAGCGTGATAACGCCCTTCACTTTTTGAACTGGCAAATCGCCCGTAAAATGATTTTTGTTGGTAATCAATCCATATACCATCTGCTCAGAAAAGATATCCGCCATTGTAAGCAATAGCTCGCCGACGTATTTTGCCTCTTCTTTTCCGTCCTCTGCTCCCGCAAGCAAAACTTCCCGGCTTTTG
>CANPYT010000081.1 GCA_947588705.1 uncultured Acetatifactor sp.
TTTACGATTGCCAACATGGCCATCGAGGCGGGCGGGAAGAACGGCATCTTCCCTGTTGACGCCCTGGCGGAGCAGTACATGAAGGAGCATTCCTCCAGAAGCTATCGCATCTATGAGGCGGACCCGGACGCAGCCTATGACGCCGAGTACACCATTGACCTCAGCGCCCTGCGGCCCACCGTGGCATTCCCGCATCTGCCGGAGAATACCCACACCATAGACGAGATTAAGGAGATGGATCCCATTCCTGTGGACCAGGTGGTCATCGGCTCCTGCACCAACGGCCGTCTGGAAGATCTGCGGATCGCCGCGGAGATCCTGAAGGGCCGCCATGTGGCGAAGGGGATGCGCTGCATCGTGATCCCCGCGACCCAGGCTATTTATCTGCAGGCGATGGAAGAGGGGCTTTTAAAGATCTTCCTGGAGGCCGGAGCCATTGTCAGCACACCTACCTGCGGCCCCTGTCTGGGCGGATATATGGGCGTCCTGGCGGAGGGGGAGCGCTGCGTTTCCACCACCAACCGCAACTTTGTGGGGCGCATGGGGCATGTGACTTCCGAGATCTATCTGGCGAGCCCGGCCGTAGCCGCCGCCAGCGCTGTCGCCGGCGTACTCTCCGGGCCTGAGGAACTTTAAAAAAGAAAACAAAAAGGAAGGTTTGGTTAAAATCATGAACGCAAAAGGAACCGTTTTTAAATATGGAGACAACGTGGACACGGATGTGATCATCCCCGCAAGATATTTAAATTCCTCCGACCCGGCGGAGCTTGCCGTGCACTGCATGGAGGACATCGACGCGGATTTTGTGAAAAAGGTGCGCAAGGGAGACATTATCGTGGCGGAGAAAAACTTCGGCTGCGGCTCTTCCCGGGAACATGCCCCCATCGCCATCAAGGCGGCGGGCGTCAGCTGTGTCATCGCGGAGACCTTCGCGCGTATCTTTTACCGCAACGCCATCAACATCGGCCTGCCCATCATTGAGTGCCCCGAGGCCAGCAGGGGCATTGAGGCGGGAGACCAGGTGGAAGTGGATTTTGACACAGGCGTCATAACAAATGTGACCAAGGGAACTTCTTTTAAGGGACAGGCATTTCCAGAGTTCATGCAGAAAATCATCGCTTCCGAGGGCCTGATCAATTACATCAACAGCAAGTGATCGAAGGTGGTTTCGGAATGAAAGACAAGGCGAATCAATATGAAATCGACATGTGCAACGGCCCCCTGCTGGGGAAGATCCTGATCTTTTACATTCCCCTGATGCTGTCCGGCATCCTGCAGCTTCTGTTTAATGCGGCGGATATCGTGGTGGTGGGGCGGTTTGCCGGAAACGAGTCTTTGGCGGCGGTGGGCGCTACCAGTTCCCTGACAAATCTGATCGTCAATCTGTTTATCGGCTTGTCCGTGGGGGCCAATGTGCTGGTGGCCCGCTTTTACGGCGCGGGGCAGAAGGAAGAGCTGAAAAGCATGGTGCAGACGGCGGTAGCCACGGCGGCTGTCAGCGGCGTGGCCCTGATCTTTGTGGGCTTTTTCGTGTCCAAGCCGGCTCTCGGGCTGATGGGGACGCCGGATGATGTCATCGGCCATTCGGTGGTCTACATGCGCATCTATTTTGCGGGAATGCCTTTCATGATGGTCTACAATTTCGGCAGCGCCGTGCTGCGGGCTGTGGGCGATACCAGGCGCCCGCTCTATTACCTTTTGACCGCCGGCGTGGTGAACGTGGTACTGAACCTGATCTTCGTGATCGGTTTCCACATGGGCGTGGCGGGCGTGGCGACGGCCACTGTGATCTCCCAGGGCATTTCGGCCGCGCTTGTGCTCCGCTGCCTTATCGTGACGGAGAGCGATTATAAATTCGTGCTGAAAGATCTGAAGATCGCCCCGGACAAGCTTCTGAAAATGGTTCAGATCGGTATACCGGCCGGCCTGCAGGGAGCCCTGTTCTCCATTTCCAATGTGCTGATCCAGTCTTCTGTGAACAGCTTCGGCTCCATAGCCATGGCGGGAAACACCGCCGCCAGCAACATAGAGGGCTTTGTCTACACCGCCATGAACGCCTTTCACCAGGCGGCGATCAGCTTCTGCGGCCAGAATTACGGCGCCATGAAGTATAAGAGGGTCGGGAAGGTGACAGCCATCTGCCTGGCTCTTGTGACGGTGGTGGGGCTGCTTATGGGGATCGGCGCCTATCTCGGCTCCGGCGTGTTGCTGCAGCTTTATTCCCCGGATGCCGAGGTGATCCGTTACGGCACACTGCGGATGGCATACATCTGTGTGCCTTATTTCTTCTGCGGCATCATGGATGTGATGGTGGGGGCGCTGCGGGGGATGGGGTATTCCATCATGCCCATGCTGGTGTCCCTGACCGGGGCATGTCTGCTGAGGGTGGTCTGGATCTATACCCTGTTTAGGCAGTTCCACACCCTGGAATGCCTGTACATTTCCTACCCTATCAGCTGGGGCCTGACGTTTTTAGTCCATCTGCTCTGCTTTGGGGTGGTCTACCGGAAGCTATTGGTTTCCCAAAAGACATGACGGATACCCCAAAACAGCCTGCGGGCAAAAATGCAGGGCCAAAAAGGAGCGGGAGACGGTATGATAGCATATGTAAAGGGGATCATTGAAGATATTGCCGAGGACAACGTGGTGGTCGATGTGGGCGGCGTTGGGATGAACGTGAAGATCTCGGCGGACACGGCCGCACGGCTGCCCGGCGTCGGCCAGCTCGTAAAACTCTACACTTACACAAGCGTCCGGGAGGACGCTTTCTGGCTGTACGGCTTTTTGTCCAGGAACGACCTGGAGATCTTTAAAAAATGCATCACGGTAAGCGGCATCGGGCCAAAGGGCGCACTTTCCATCCTGTCGGTGCTGGACGCGGATTCCCTGCGGTTTGCCATCCTCTCGGGAGACGCCAAGGCTATTGCGAAAGCCCCCGGCGTTGGGACGAAGACGGCGGAGCGGCTGATATTGGAGCTAAAGGGGAAACTGGCTGTGGACGATGCCATGATAAGCCGGGAGGCTGCCGCTTACGGCGCGGACACGGCTGTTATGGCGGATACGCCGCAAAAACAGGAGGCTGTGGCCGCGCTGGTATCTCTGGGCTACGGACAGGCCGAGTCCCTGAAAGCGGTAAACGCCATCGGATCCATCGAAGACATGGACTCCGGCGCCATCCTGAAGGCGGCCCTGAAACACCTGTTTTGATCTTATTGGAATCTTTGACCTTATTGGAATCTAAGAAAGGACGTTCCCCATGCCTAAGAGGATGATCGAAACCAACGTAACCGAAGAAGATATGCGCATCGAGGGCTCTCTTCGGCCCAAGACCCTCGACGATTACATTGGCCAGTCAAAGGTCAAGGATAACCTGAAGGTCTATATCCAGGCGGCAAAGCAGCGCGGAGACGCTCTGGACCACGCCCTGTTTTACGGCCCCCCGGGCCTTGGAAAGACCACGCTTGCGGGGATCATCGCAAACGAGATGGGAGTGCACCTGAAAGTCACCAGCGGCCCTGCCATCGAAAAGCCAGGGGAGATGGCGGCGATCCTGAACAATTTAGAGGAGGGGGACCTGCTCTTTGTGGATGAGATCCACCGTTTGAACCGTCAGGTGGAGGAAGTCCTGTATCCGGCCATGGAGGATTACTGTATCGATATTATGATCGGCAAGGGCTCCACGGCCCGTTCCGTGCGCCTGGAGCTGCCGAAATTTACGCTGGTCGGCGCTACCACCCGGGCGGGGCTTTTGACGGCGCCTCTGCGGGACCGTTTTGGCATGATCTATCACATGGAGTTCTATACGGTGGAGGAGCTGCAGATGATCATCCTGCACTCTGCCAGAGTGCTCCAGGTGGAAGTGGAACCGGGGGGAGCGCTGGAAATGGCCCGCAGGAGCCGAGGCACACCGAGGCTTGCCAACCGGATCCTGAAGCGGGTGCGGGATTTCGCGCAGGTAAAATACGATGGGCTGATCACGGAGGATGTGGCCAGGACGGCCCTTGACCTGATGGATGTGGACAAGCTGGGGCTGGACCATATCGATCGGAATATATTGCTTACCATGATCCACAAGTTTGACGGCGGCCCTGTGGGGCTGGATACCCTGGCCGCGGCTATCGGGGAGGATCCGGGTACCATAGAGGATGTGTACGAGCCTTACCTGATCCAGAACGGCTTCCTGAACCGGACCCCGAGAGGGCGTGTGACGACGGAGCTGGCATACCGCCACCTGGGGCTTGGATTGTAGTAACAGTTCAACCGTGGGAGCGCCATTTCATGAGCAAAGACAGGCGCACCGCGCCGGAGGGCGCGTCAGCGCGGCTTTGCGAATAGCGTGGGCTGAACTGTTAGCTGAACTGTTACGGATTGTAATAGCTTCATTGTAATAAGAAATTTTACTTGCCTGTGGCGGGAAATTGAGCTATACTGTACAGGTAGGTCTGGAAATACAGAAGAAAACGGGCAGAAACGCCGGATGGTTTCGTTACAAAAGGAGTGCGATCATGTCTTCCAAAACGGATACAGAAGTGATTATAGGCGGCAAGGTATTTACTCTGAGCGGGTATGAGAGCGAGGAGTATCTTCAGAAAGTGGCCTCATATATCAACAATAAGATCAACGAATATAATAAAGTGGAAAGTTTTCGCAGGCAGCCCATGGATACCCAGGGCGTACTGCTTCAGCTGAATATCGCCGACGATTATTTCAAGGCGAAAAAGCGGATCGACGAGCAGGAAGAGGACTTAAAGACCAAGGAAAAGGAACTGTACGACTTAAAGCATGAGCTGATCTCCACGCAGATCAAGCTGGAGACCGCGGAGGAACAGGCGAAGGCTCTTCAGAAGGGGCGTGAAGACGACGCCAAAAAGATCGCCCAGCTGGAGACGGAATTAAAGGAGTTAAAAAAGAAGTAAGTTCACAGGGGAATGATAGGGCCGGCTGTCCGCATGTTCGGACAGCTTTTCTAATATGGCGGGGTCATTCCGGCCAGCAAGCGCTATGGAGAAGAAAAAGAAGGTGGAGCTTCTGGCGCCTGCCGGCAGTCCCGATGCCTTTTACGGCGCCGTGGCTGCCGGTGCGGACGCTGTCTATCTGGGAGGATCCCGGTTTGGCGCCAGGGCTTATGCGGATAATTTCACAGAGGAAGAGATAGTGGCCTGCATCAAGTATGGCCGCCTTTTTGACGTGAAAGTATACCTGACGGTGAACACGCTGCTGCGGCAGCGGGAATTGGAAGAACTGCCGGACTTTCTGGAGCCTTTCTGCCGGGCGGGGCTGGCGGGCGTGATCGTGCAGGATCTTGGAGTGCTTGACCTGGTCCGGAAGGCATTCCCGGGGCTTCCGCTTCACGCCAGCACACAGATGACGCTCTGCGGAAGCTGGGGGGCGGAGCTTCTGAAAGGCATGGGGGTGAGCCGGATCGTTCCGGCCCGGGAGCTTAGCCTGGAAGAGCTGAAAACGCTCCGCCTGCGGACGGGGATGGAGGTGGAGGCTTTTGTCCACGGCGCCATGTGCTACAGTTATTCGGGCCAGTGCCTGTTCAGCAGCATATTGGGCGGCCGCAGCGGGAACCGGGGGCGGTGCGCACAGCCGTGCCGTCTGCCCTATCAGATAAGGGGCGCCGGAAAGGGAAGGGAAGAATACCCTCTGAGCCTGAAGGATCTGTGCACGATCGAACACATACCGGAGATGGTGGAGGCCGGCATCGACTCCTTTAAGATAGAGGGCAGGATGAAAAAGCCGGAGTACGCGGCGGGGGTCACGGCTGTCTATCGGAAATATCTGGATCGGTATTATGAATTGCGGGAAAGGCTGGGAGAGGAAGATGCTGCCGCGGCATATGGAGTATCCCCGGAGGACAGGGAGGAGCTGGCGGGGCTCTATGTGAGGGGGGAACTGCAGGACGGGTATTATTTCCGCCGGAACGGCCGGGAGATGATAACGCTTTCCAGCCCGGCTTACAGCCGCACAGATGAGGGGCGATTGAAACGGATCCGGGAGGACTATCTGGCGCGGCGGCCAAGGCTGCCCATAGATGCCGAGGCGGAGCTGATCATCGGCAAGGAGGCGTCGGTCATCTTCCGCAGGGGGGATGTGGCGGCCAGGGCCCGGGGAAGCGCGGTGCAGCCGGCACAGAATCAGCCCGTTACGGAGGAAGATCTGCGCAGGCAGCTGGGAAAACTGGGAGACAGTCCTTTTGTGATAAAAGAGCTTGAGATCCGGCTGAGCGGCAGCGCCTTTTACCCGCTGAGACAGATCAACGAGCTGCGGCGGCAGGCGGCGGAAGCGCTGGAAAGAGCTTTGCTGGAAAAATCCTTATCTCCGGAGGAACGACCGAATCAGTCAACAGAGCGGAATATACATCGACCAGACGAGTCAATAGACTGCCGGGGAAACAGACCGAGTCAGTCAACGGCTGGCGGGCAGGCGGCGGATGGGCCGATGCCGGGCGGCGGCAGGGAGGCGGGCCTGGCCGTTACCCTGCGGACGCCGGAGCAGCTTCAGGTGTTCGCCGATTTCTTTCGGATCCCCCCTGGGGAGGACCGGGAAAGGATCCCGCTGCGGTACCTGGCTTTGGACGGCGATCTTCTCCTGGGCTCCCCTTCGGAGTGCTTTTCCGTCTGGGGCGGGATCCGGACAGCCTTAAAGGACGAAAGGACACACAGGTTCCCGGAACTGCTGGCGGCGCTGCCTTATGTCCTGCGGGAAGCGGATGCCCCCTATATGGAAAGGCTTTGGGCTATGGCCGAAAGGGGAGAGATACAGGGATTTCTTGTGCGTTCGCTGGATGAGCTGGGATTTTTGCTGGAAAAGGAAAGGGAAAGCGGCCGCAGGGTACGGCTCAGGACGGATGCAGGGGTCTACGCCTGGAATACCGGGGCGGCCCGCCGGCTAACCGGGATGGCGGACGGCTTCTGCCTTCCCCTGGAACTGAACGCCGCGGAACAGCGCCGGCTGCTGGAGGACACGGCACGGGAGGGGCTGCGGGCCTCCTGGGAAAAGATCGTCTATGGCCGGATCCCCATGATGGTCACGGCAAACTGCCTTCGGAAAACGGCGGGGCAGTGCGGAAAGGGCGGCGGGGAGGTCCTTCGGCTCAGAGACCGCTTCCAGACGGATTTCCCGGTGCTTTGCGATTGCGCCCATTGTGTCGATATCATTTACAACAGTGTGCCTCTCGCTCTCTTCGGGGAGCAGTATAGGCTTCCGGGCGTGGAGATACTGCGGTTTGATTTCACTGTGGAATCGGGCCGGGAGATGGAAAATGTATGGAAGACCTGGCGGTCGGGCGGCAGCCTGGAGCGGGGGGCCTATACCACCGGCCATGAAAAGCGCGGCGTGGAGTGAAAAGTGAGCTTCCCTGTGGGGAGCTTTGGATCTTTGCCGGCGCACAGATCCCTGTTTATGAAATGGCTGCTGATGCGGCAGATTAGAGGAAAAATGCAGCAATATATAATCGAATTGTCAAAATACGGAATCGCGGGGCTTATGGTGCTGTATACAGGATGCAGCTTCGCGTGGCTTTTCCTGGAAGAGGGCGGGCAGCGCACCCTGTATGTGTGGCAGTGCATTCTGCTGTTTCTGATACAGCTGCTGTGCTTTCTGGACCTGGCATTCGCCAGCGGAAAGATGCAGTATGTCTTTTTTTACCTGTTTGTCCAGGTCTTCCTGCTGACGGCATCCTGCCTGGTGCCTTTGATCTACGAAGACGTGGACCGGCCTCTGCTGAGCGGGATGTGCATGATGATCGGGACGGGGCTATGCATGGTGTCAAGGCTGAACTTCCAGCGGGCGGTGAGGCAGTATGTCATCTCCCTGATCTCCCTGGCGGCGGCATTGATGATCCCCTATCTCTTTTCCAGGATCCGCTTTTGGAAGAAACTGACCTGGGGATACGGCCTCCTTGGGCTTGCCATGCTGAGCGTCGTGCTTGTCCTGGGGGAGATCACCTACGGGTCGAAACTGTCCTTTACCATCTCCTTTGATATTGCGCAGGTGACATTCCAGCCCTCGGAATTTGTCAAGATCCTGTTCCTCTTTTTCCTGGCGGGGCCCTTTGGGAGGATGATTCCCTGCCCCGGGTCGCGATGACGGCGGTTGTGGCAGGGATGCACGTGATCGTGCTGGTCCTTTCAAGGGATCTGGGAAGCGCGTTGATCTTTTTCGTGGGGTATGTTTTTCTGGTGTTTATCGCCACCCGGAACTACCTGTACCTGCTTTTGGGGGCGCTGGGAGGCGGGGCGGCGTCCTGGGTGGCCTATCGGCTTTTTGCCCATGTGCGCACCAGAGTGCTGGCCTGGCGCGACCCATGGTCATACATTGACAATCAGGGGTATGCCATCACCCAGTCCCTGTTTGCCATCGGAAACGGCGGCTGGTTCGGCACGGGGCTCATGCAGGGCAGCCCGGACGATATTCCCTATGTGATGGAAGATTTCATCTTTTCCTCTGTCTGCGAGGAGCTGGGAGTGGTTTTTGGCGTCTGCCTGATCCTGCTGGCGGTCATCTTGTTTTTGGCCATGATGCGGACCGCGATTCAGATCCATGACCGCTTTTACCAGATGATCGTGTTTGGCATCGGGATCATGTATATCTTTCAGATCTTTCTCACCGTGGGAGGCGGCGTCAAGCTGATCCCGCTGACGGGCGTGACGCTTCCCTTTATCAGCTATGGGGGAAGCTCCGTCATGGTCTCCACGATCATGTTTTTTATCGTACAGGGCATTTCGATCAGACGAAAGCAGCAGGAAGGAGGAAGGCATATTGACGGGAAAAAACCAGGAGGAAAAGGCGCGGGCACAAGGGAAGCCGGCCCGGAGGACGCCGGGGCAGACGGGCAGGGCCAATGAGGGCCGGAAGCCGGGAAGGAGCATACGCCGCGGCAACCGCACACAGATCCTTTTGAGCGGCGGCTTCTTTGCGGCGCTTTTTCTGGTGCTCATCGTTTACCTGATCCATTTCACGGCCACAAACGGACGGGAGATGATAAACAACAGCTACAATTCCCGCCAGGAGCTCCTGCAGGCCCAAAACTACCGGGGATCCATCTATTCCAGGGATGGGGAAGTGCTGGCGGAAACCGTTCTGGACGAGGCCCAGAACGAGACGAGGACATACCCCTACCATGACCTTTTCGCCCATGTGGTTGGATATTCCACCAGGGGCAGGATGGGTGTGGAGGCGCTGGCCAACGCCTATCTGATCAATACGGACATCTCTCTGGGCAGCAAGGCGGCAAACGCCGAGGCGGGCTCCAAAAATCCGGGGGATAATGTTTACACGACCCTGGATGTGGAGCTCCAGGAGCTGGCCGACAGCCTTCTCGGGCTGTACCGGGGGGCCGTGCTTGTGACGGAGCCGGATACCGGCAGGGTGCTTGCCATGGTGTCCCACCCGGATTTCGACCCCAATGAGATCGCGGATGGCTGGGATTCCCTGGTGGAGGAGGACGATTCCGTGCTGGTGAACCGCGCCACCCAGGGCCTGTACCCGCCGGGCTCCACCTTTAAGATCTTCACGGCGTTGGAGTATATCCGGCAGAATCCCGATACTTACGGCCAGTATTCCTTTACCTGCCCGGGATATTACAGCTCAGGAGGAAGCCGCATCAACTGCTATCATGGCGGCAGCCATGGACAGGTGGATCTTTTCACCTCCTTTGCCAAGTCCTGCAACGCCTCTTTCGCAAATATCGGCATGAGCCTTGACCGGGACCGGTTCCAGGAGACACTGGATGGTTTGCTTTTTGGCCAGGAGCTTCCGTGCGGGCTGCGTTATGCCCGAAGCAGCGTACAGATCTCAGGGGAGAGCACGGACGGAGAGATGATGCAGACCTCCATCGGGCAGGGGAAGACCCAGGTCACGCCCCTGCATATGAATATGATCACCTGCGCCATCGCAAACGATGGTGTGCTTATGGAACCCATGCTGATGGAGAGGGTGGAGGATGCGGAAGGGAATAAGGTCAGCGCTTTCCGCCCCAAGGCTTACGGAAGGCTTCTGAGTCAGGAGGAGGCGGAGACCCTGCGGGAAATGATGAAAGCGGTGGTGGAGGAGGGAACAGCCTCCAAGCTGAAAGGGCAGGACTACACCGCGGCGGGGAAGACAGGGTCCGCGGAGTACAACAGCCTGCGCGACAGCCATGCCTGGTTTACCGGGTTTGCGCCGGCAGAGGACCCGGAAGTCTGCGTCACCATCATCGTGGAGGGCGCCGGAAGCGGAGGGGATTACGCCGTACCCATGGCCAGGAGGCTGTTCGACTGTTATTTCGGGGAAAAACAGGAAGAGGGATCCCGCTGAATTTTTTCCTTGCGTATTCTTTTCGATTGGGCTATACTGTTCCTTAGTTGGTCTTTGTACACACCAGTCAGGAGGGATTGCAATGATTGAGGCAACTAGCTGTGGTGGTGTGGTAATATTTCGTGGAAAGATCCTGCTTTTGTACAAGAACGTAAAAAATAAGTACGAGGGATGGGTCTTGCCGAAAGGCACGGTAGAGCAGGGCGAGGATTTTAAAGATACCGCGCTGCGTGAAGTGCTGGAGGAATCCGGCGCGAAGGCTACTATCATCAAATATATCGGCAAAAGCGAGTACAGCTTTGTCGTGCCGGAGGACACTGTGATGAAAGAGGTCCACTGGTATCTGATGATGGCGGACAGTTATTACAGCAAACCACAAAAAGAGGAATTTTTTCTGGATTCCGGGTTTTACAAGTATCATGAGGCATATCATCTGCTGAGGTTCTCCAATGAGAAGCAGATCCTGGAGAGGGCTTATGACGCGTATACGGAATTGAAGAAGAGCAACCTGTGGGGCAGCCGGAAATACTATTAAAGTATATCCGGCTGTTTTACGTGGGGTATGCCGCCGTTATGGCGCGGGTCACATCATTTTTACGATCTGCATCTCCGGGCGCTCCGCCAGGTCCAGGACCTGCCGGGTCTCGTTTCTCAAGACAGGACGGGAGATCCTGTCGGGATGGATGAGGAATACTTCCCATACGGATTCGTCGTTTAGGCAAACGGAAGAGCCGATCTGGGCGTCCGCGATGCGCCGCATCAGAGGCACCAAAAGCTCCGCGTCATACTTTGCAATATCCTGTTCCATGATGCCGAGGATCTGTAACGGCGTCATGGCCATCCTCTGGGGCCTTGGGGAGGCCATGGCGATATAGGTGTCGATAATGGCTATGTATCGGGCCAGGACATTGATCTCAGACCCTTTGAGCTTGTTTGGATAGCCGCTTCCGTCCATGCGCTCGTGGTGGGTGAGCACAGCGTCCTGGATGCGCTGGGGAAGCCCGGTGCCTCCCAACATGGCCCAGCCGATGACAGGGTGCTTCCTCACGGCCTCCGTTTCCTCTGAGGAAAGGCTGCCCGATTTCCAGAGCAGGTCGGAAGGCACTTTCAGCTTCCCGATGTCGTAGTAAAAGCCGGTCAGGATCAGGTCGCGGCGGTCTTCCTCCGGCAGAGCCACCCACTCCGCAAACGTGCCCGCAAGGAGAGCGGAGTTGAGACAATGGTTAAAGGTGAGCTCGTCCTCGTTCGGCATCAGATTATAGAGATAATCCAGCAATACCGCACCGGTGGGGTAAGAGGAGCGAAGATCATCATAGATGTTCATCAGCGCCTGGTCCGAAATGCGCCTGCCTGTGGCGATAAATGTATTCGTCAGGTTCTTGAAAATGGAAAGGGCCGCCGCATGTTTCTTTTCAAAGACCTTAAAATCGTTAGAGTACCGGAGCCGCTCATAGTGAGTAGTGGCAAAGTCCACATCTTCCATCACCGTGACGATCATGATGGAATACCGCTTGAGTTTGTCGATATTTCCCTGAGTCAGCACCGTGCCGGCATTGAAAAGGACTTTCCCCTGCCAGCTCACATCCTCGCCGAGGGTCATCCCCGGCATCAGTTCCATTCTTGCAACAGATTTCATCTGCTGGTTTCCTCCTGCTGGGCCGGATCGTCAGATCCGTCAGATTTTTCATTCCTACAATAAACAGTATAGAGAATTCTGTCAAAATGTCAACTGATATTGTCCGACGGGCCGGCCCGTATGTAACAGTGTGAAATACTTTGTGCTTCTTGAATTTGCAATAAAAAAATGATATGATAAATCTACAAAAAAGAAAAGGGATAACATATGGCAAATATCTATGACGGGGCATTCCGCACAATCTTAAATGACTGCCGGAAGCTGATCATACCCGTAATCAATGAGATTTTCAGGGAAACCTATACAGGGGAAGAAGAAATACAGTTTTTCCCCAATGAGCATTTTATAGACCAGCAGGACGAAGCGGACAGGGAACGTATCACAGATACAAATTTCACAGTTTTTGGAAAGACGCCAAAGAAATACCATATCGAATGTGAAAGCAGCCTGCCGGACGGGAGAATTACAATAAGGCTTTTTGAGTACGATGCGCAGATCGCCCTTGATGAGGGCGAGGTTACAGAGGAGACT
>CANPYT010000082.1 GCA_947588705.1 uncultured Acetatifactor sp.
GCGGTGGAGGGGGATCTGCAGCCGTTTGCGGATCTGGTAGCGGGGCTTGTGGACAGGCAGATGGACAAGATCATTGAGCTGGCTGCGCCAGCAGAAGGGATTAATTCAAAAAAATAGGGCTTGACACGCGGGCGGGGCTGTGATAGGATATAAGCGCATGTGAAAAACAGAGCACATGTCAGCAAGCAGAGTATCCACTCTCACCTTACGGCCTTTTCCGCTGTGCCAGTAAGTGTCGATCATTCAGGAACCGAGCCCCCGGCAGGTGATATGGGGAGGAAGCAGGCGCCCGGCGTATGCCCGGCGGTATATCGGTGTGCGGATTGTCAAGTGGATAGCGTTGCTGTCCACTTTTCTTATTTTCTGATGGATGGAGGTAAACGACCATTAGCGATTTAATGATTAACGAGCAGATTAGAGACAAGGAGATCCGCCTGATCGGGGAAAATGGCGAGCAGCTGGGCATTATGTCCTCCAGGGACGCCATGAGGCTTGCGGAGGAGGCCGGGCTGGATCTGGTCAAGATTGCGCCCACTGCGAAGCCGCCGGTATGTAAGATCGTTGACTACGGCAAATTTCGGTATGAGCAGATAAGAAAAGAGAAGGAAGCGAGAAAGAAGCAGAGGATCATCGAAATAAAGGAGATCCGCCTTTCTCCCAACATCGATACCAACGACCTGAACACGAAGGTAAACGCCGCAAGGAAGTTCCTGACCAAGGGAGACAAGGTAAAGGTGACGCTGCGCTTCCGCGGCCGTGAGATGGCACACATGAATAACAGCAAGCATATCCTTGACGATTTTGCCCAGAGCCTTTCCGATATTTCTGTCATCGAGAAAGCGCCGAAGGTGGAAGGAAGGAGCATGACCATGTTTTTAACTGAGAAGCGGTAATCGCGGACGTTAAAATAGACTAATCAAAGTTTAGGAGGAAATAGCTATGCCCAAGATGAAGACAAGCAGATCAGCTGCAAAGCGTTTTAAGGTAACCGGAACCGGTAAACTGAAGAGGAACAAGGCTTATAAGCGCCATATCCTCACCAAGAAGACAACGAAGAAAAAGCGCAATTTGAGAAAACCCGCTATCGCGGATGCGACCAATGTTAAGAACATGAAGAAGATTCTGCCCTATTTATAATCAGGTGAGGAGGATGACGAGACATGGCAAGGATTAAAGGTGGCTTGAATGCCAAGAAAAAGCATAATAGAGTATTAAAGCTGGCCAAGGGTTACAGAGGGGCCAGGAGCAAGCAGTACAGGGTAGCCAAGCAGTCCGTGATGCGGGCGCTGGCAAGCTCCTATGCGGGAAGAAAAGAGAGGAAGCGTCAGTTCAGACAGCTCTGGATCGCGCGTATCAATGCGGCGGCCAGGATGAACGGGCTCTCTTACAGTAAGTTCATGCATGGATTGAAGCTGGCCGGAGTGGACATGAACCGGAAAATGCTGGCTGAGATGGCTGTGAACGACGCGGAGGGCTTTAAGACCCTGGCAGAGCTCGCAAAGAGCAAGGTGGCGTAAATTCAGCTGTGATCGCGCAGGATACGGACACGCGGGGAAACTGCTCCCCGGGGGCGTCTGTATCCTGTTTTTTATGGAAAGGGGCGCAGACGGCGGCGGAGTGGAGAGGGAAGTATGCTGATATTTTTTGATATAGACGGGACCCTCATCGGGGAATCCGGGCACAATATGCCGGAGAGCGCGGTTTCCGCAGTGGGGGCTGCCAGAAAAAACGGCCATGTGTGCGTTATAAATACAGGCAGGACAAAAAAGCTGGTGCTGCCGGATATGGAAAAACTGTCCTGCTTTGATTCTTTTCTCATGGGCTGCGGGACGATGGCCACCCTGCATGACAGGGTGCTGTTCCACCGGACCATTCCAAAAGAACTGGCGGAGGAGATCATAGAGGCTCTATACCGCTGGGAGATCGACGCGGTGTTGGAGGGGAGCGAGAACAATTATCATGACAGTTTCGACAGGATATTTACCGGGGTATTTGCGGATTTTGTGCGGCAGTTTGCGGGCCAGGGCTATGGGAATTTCCGGGAGGCGGCGGGGAATTTCGATAAATTCTATGCCTATGCGGAAAATGTGGAGCAGATGAAAGGCTTTGCGGGGGAATTTCAGGGAAGGCTGGATTTTGTAGACAGGAAAAAGGGGTTTTTCGAGGTCATGCCAAAGGGCTGTTCCAAGGCCAGCGGGATGGAATTTCTGGCGGAGAGGCTGGGGATCCCCATGGAGGAAACTGCCGCGCTGGGAGACAGCAGCAACGACATCCCCATGCTGCGCCGCGCACACATAGGGATTGCCATGGGGAACGCCACGGAGGATGTCAAGGCGGAGGCGGCTTATGTGACCACTTCCCTGGAAGAGGACGGCGTCTGGAACGGGCTAAAGTGGCTGGGCGTTATCTGAGTTCCGAAACTGCTTGGGGGAGGCAGGGCCTCTTTCCGGCGTCTGGCTGTTCGGGGCAATGGAGAGGCGGAACCGGAAAGAGACGGGCCGACGGGCAGATAGGATGACAGGCAGGGGCAGAAAGGCAGAGAGAGGCAGAAAGGCGGATACCATGAGGATACTGGTGGTCGGAGGCAGCTATTTTTACGGAAGAGTATTTGTCATGCTGGCATCAAAGGAGCACAGCGTCACAGTTGTAAATCGGGGAACCTATTCCATGGAGGAGTTTGGCGTAAAGCAGGTGAAAGGAGACCGGCATGACCCGGAGACCTGGCAGCAGTGCAGGGAGGATCAGGATGTGGTGGTGGATTTCTGCGCATACGGCCAGGGCGATATCTCCTTTGTGCTGGAACACCTGGGAGGAAGGGTAAAGCAATATATCCTGATCAGCACAGTGGACGTGTACCGCCGGGGAACAGGGCTCCTTCTGGACGAGGAGGCGCCGCTGGAGACGAGGCGGTTTCCCGGGGAGACCGGGGCGTATATTTCGGGAAAGGTGGAGCTGGAACAGGAGCTCCGGCAGCAGTGCTCCAGCCGGGGGATCGCATGGACCGTGCTTCGGCCGGCCATCCTTTACGGGCCTTATAATTATGCCCCCAGGGAGGCGCTCTATATCAGGATGATGGTGCAGGAGGGGATCCTGCCGGAGATCACGGACGCGGACGGGCGGTTTGGAATGGTATATGTCAAAGACGGGGCGGAGGCGCTTTTGAAATGCCTGGGCGCTCCCGCGGCCTTCGACAGGGCATTCAACCTCTGCGGCGAGGAGGAGATGGATTACAGGACGCTGTCTGAGCTCCTTCGCAGGGCTGCGGCCCGGGAGACACCTGAAAGCCAGGAGGCGGCTGCGGTTCAGTCCGTCCGCACGGTGCCCATGACGGCGGAAGAGGCGGAAAGCCGCGGCATTCCCCTGCCCTTCCCGGTGAGGGCGGAGGAGACGGAACGATATTCCAACGAAAGGGGAAAGCGGGAGCTCGGGATCGCCTATACCCCGGCGGAGGAGGGAATCGCCAGGACTTACAGGGCTTTTGCGGGAATTTTCAGGGTTTGACCGGGAAAGGCGGATCGAGAGAGTTTTAACGGACTTTAAATCTTATATGATATGCCTGTAACAGGAACTCCATTGACAAGCGGAAAAGGAACAGGAGGACATTATGGAGAGGAGAGCAGGCATGGCGGGAATAGGGGCTGTGACAGTGCTGATGGCGTTGGCTGCAGTCCTTTTCCTTTGGGAGACGGTTCCGGGAGGAACAGGTGCGGACGGCAGGAAACCGGAGGAGTATTATCAGGTAAGGGCCAGGGAGCTGGAAGAGGAGACTCGGGAGCTTTTGGACCGGGAAGGATTTGAGAACAGCGGGATCACTGTGACAAGGGTGGTGGAGGAGGACGAGACCCGGCTCTACACCGTGACCGTACATCATGGCGGGATCGACCGCATGGACGGAAGGGAGCGGCAGCGCCTGATGGAAGAGCTGGAAAAGATAAGCTTTGAAGCGGAGCAGTGCAGTTTCGTCCACAAATTTCTTGAGGACGAATGACAGGATTTGCATGACATTTTGTGAAAATAGGGGTATACTTTCTTTAATGAACAGAAAGGAGCTCCCGTAATGTCATTCATTCCAAAACCACATGAGATCTATAAGCATTTTAAAGGGAATCTGTACCAGATAACGGCGTTGGCCGAACACACGGAGACAGGAGAGCAGCTGGTGGTCTATCAGGCGCTGTACGGCGATTTCAGGACTTATGCAAGGCCCCTTGACATGTTCGTCGGGAGGGTGGACAGGGAGAAGTACCCGGATGCGGAGCAGGAATTCCGCTTTGAACTGCAGGGGCCGGAGGCCGGGCGCCAGAGAGAGGAGGCCGGGCTTGCGGAAGAGGGCAGGGCGGCTGAGGAACGGCTCCCGGGAGAGGAAGCGAAGGCAGAGAGCCCACGGCCGGAAAGGGAGACCCCTGAAAAAGCGGTCTCGGAAAGGGAGATCCTGGAAGCGGAGGGCCCGGAAGCGGAAGAGGAGCTGAACCTTGACCCGCTGGTCCTGGAATTTCTGGATGCCGACGAGTACGGCCAGAGACTGAACATCCTGGCCGGGCTTCACCACCGGATCACCGACGAGATGATTACCACAATGGCCATCGCCTGTGACGTGGAGGTCGGCGAGGGCGATGTGGAAGAGCGGTACGAAGCGCTGAAAAATTGTCTGATGACGCTGGAGCGCTATGAGTGCAACCGCATCCGATAAAGGTGCCGCAGCCTGTGAGAGATCCCTTTGACTGCTGAATTTTCAGGAGAGCCACAGTCTCCGCCGGGGCGGAGCGGGCGGAAGGGAGCGGGTATGGCATACAGACTGGACAAAAAAATGGTGATCGGGGTTTCCTCGAGGGCCCTGTTTGACCTGACGGCGGAAAACGAGATCTTTGAGACCCAGGGGCTGGCTGCGTATTGCAGCTACCAGGTGGAGCATGAGCAGGAGATCTTAAAGCCCGGCCCGGGGTTTCAGCTGATCAAATCGCTGCTGCGCTTAAACGAGTACAGCCGGGACGGAGATCTGGTGGAAGTGATCATCATGTCGCGGAACAGCCCGGATACGTCCCTGAGGGTATTTAACGCCATTTCCCACTATGGCCTGCCCATCACCCGTTCCGTGCTGGTCAGCGGGGCATCGCTTGCGCCTTACCTGGCCGCCTTCCACACAGACCTGTTCCTGTCGGCTTACGAGGATGACGTGCAGTCCGCCATAGACAGCGGGATCGCGGCGGGGATCATCTGCACGGAATGGAGCCCACAGGTGATTCCCATGCCGGCCGCCGGGATCCGGCTGGCCTTTGACGGGGACGCGGTGCTTTTTGCCGATGAATCGGAGCAGATCTTTAAGGAGAGGGGGCTGGATGCCTTTGAAGAGAACGAGAAGGTACATGCCAGGGAACCGCTGGCGGAAGGACCCTTTGCCAAGTTCCTGAAAAAGCTTTCCGATCTGCAGAGGGAGCTTGGCACAGAGGACTGCCCCATACGGACGGCGCTGGTCACTTCGCGCAGCGCCCCCGCCCACGAGCGGGTCATCCGTACCATGCGGGCCTGGAACGTGCGGGTGGATGAGGCGTTTTTCCTGGGGGGACTGGAAAAAAAGGATGTGCTGAAAGCTTTCGGGGCGCAGATCTTTTTTGACGATCAGTCCGTACACACGCAGAGCGCCGCGCTGGCGGTCCCGGCGGCCAGGGTCCCCTATCGGAACTCCGGGTGTATGCAGCGCTTCCGGTGTGCGGCGGAGCAGTAGGATGACAGCTATATGTTGCAAGGAGAGACAAGGTGCGTTACGATCATATCGCGGAGGGGTGTTTCATTGAGCGCCCCAACCGCTTTATTGCCCGGGTGGAGGTCCGGGGGCGGACGGAGACGGTGCATGTAAAGAATACCGGCCGCTGCCGGGAGCTTCTGGTGAAGGGGGCAAAGGTATACCTGGAAGAGAGCGAAAATACCGCCCGTTCCACCGCCTATGATCTGGTGGCGGTGGAAAAGGGGCGGCGCCTGATCAACATGGACTCCCAGGCGCCGAACAAAGCGGTGGAGGAATGGCTGAGGGCGGGAGGGCTTTTCCCGGACGTAAAGCTTGTGAGGCCGGAGACAAGGTACGGAAATTCCCGGTTTGATTTCTATGTGGAGACGGGCCGGGAAAAGATATTCATAGAGGTGAAGGGCGTTACGCTGGAGGAAGAGGACGTGGTGCGGTTCCCGGATGCGCCTTCGGAGAGAGCGGTGAAACACGTGGGAGAGCTGGTGGAGGCGAAGCGCGGCGGCTACCGCGTTTTTGTGCTGTTTGTGGTCCAGATGGAAGGGGTGCGGTATTTTACCCCGAACCGCCTGATGCACCCGGAGTTTGCGGAGGCGCTGCAGGTCGCGGCGGAGGCGGGAGTGGAGGTGCTGGCTTACGACTGCAGGGTGACGCCGGATTCCATGGCGCTCAAAGATCCTGTGCCGGTATTCTTAAAGGAGCCGGAGGGGGATCCCGCTGACGGGGGCAGCGCGGACATGCCGGTGAAATCTTTAGCTGTTGTTAAGGAAACCTTAAGTTTTGGAGACCTGGGAGGCATTTCCAAGCCGCTTTTGTTGTGGTATGATAAGAACAGGCGCATCCTTCCGTGGCGGGAGGAACCAACGCCCTACCGGGTCTGGGTGTCGGAGATCATGCTGCAGCAGACCAGGGTGGAGGCTGTAAAGCCCTATTTTGAGCGGTTTATGAAGGAGCTGCCGGACATAGCGGCTTTGGCCGGGGCGCCGGAGGAGATGCTCCTGAAGCTCTGGGAAGGGCTGGGGTACTATAACAGGGCGAGAAACCTGCAGGAGGCGGCCCGGCAGATCCAGGCGGGCTGCGGGGGAAGGATGCCGGATTCCTACGAGGAACTGTTAAAGCTGAAGGGGATCGGCAGCTATACGGCCGGAGCTATTGCGTCCATCGCCTTCGGGAAAGCGGTCCCGGCGGTGGACGGAAATGTGCTGCGGGTGGTCTCGCGCATCCGGCTGGATGCAAGGCAGATCACGGACCCAAAGGTAAAAGCCGCGGTGGAGGAAGAGCTGGGAAAAGTTATCCCGCCCGGAAGGCCCGGGGATTTCAACCAGGCCATGATGGAGCTGGGGGCCTGTGTGTGCATCCCGAACGGTGCGCCATTGTGCGGCCAGTGCCCTCTGGAAGGGCTGTGCCTGGCCCATCTGCAGGGATGTGAGACGGAATTTCCGAAAAAGGGCCTCAAAAAGCCGCGGAAGGTGGAGGAGCGCACGGTCTTGATCGTCCGGGATGAAAACAAGGCGGCGATCCGCAGGAGAACGGGGAAGGGCTTGCTTGCCGGCCTGTATGAGTTCCCTTCCCTGCCGGGATTCTGGACGGCGGAGGAAGTGACGGCTTATCTGGCCCGGAACGGCATAAAGGTCCTGAGGATCCGGCCTTTGGAGGAGGCTAAGCACATTTTCACCCACAGAGAATGGCATATGACGGGCTATATGGTACGGGTGGACGAGCTGGAACAGGGATGCCCGGGAGAGGAGATCAGAGACTGGATCTATATCGAGCCGGAGGAGACACGGGAGAGATACCCGATCCCGTCGGCATTCGCGGCCTACACAAAATATCTGGACATCAGGCTTGGCAAGGAGAGGCATAAGGAGGACGGAAGACAGTGAAACTTTTATCGATCGTAATACCCTGCTACAACTCGGAAAACTATATGAGGAAGTGCATCGAATCCCTGCTGGTGGGCGGGGAGGATGTGGAGATCATCGTGGTGGACGACGGCTCCGCGAAAGACCGCACCGGCGAGATCGCCGACGAGTACCAGGCCCTTTATCCCACCATAGTGAAGGCGGTGCACAAGGAGAACGGCGGCCACGGTTCGGCGGTGAATACAGGGATCGATGCCGCTACGGGGATCTATTTTAAGGTGGTGGACAGTGATGACTGGGTAAAGGAAGAAGCTTACATGCAGGTGCTGGAGACGCTGCGCAGGCTCACCGGCGGAAGCACAACCCTGGATATGCTGATCTGCAATTATGTCTATGAAAAAGAGGGGGAGAAGCGAAAAAAGGTCATCCAGTATCGGCATACGCTTCCCAAGGACCAGCTGTTTACCTGGGAGGAATGCCACCACTTCCTGAAAGGCCACTATATTCTGATGCACTCTGTCATTTTCCGGACCAAGCTTTTGAGGGAGTGCGGCCTGCGGCTGCCGGAGCATACCTTTTATGTGGATAATCTGTACGTCTATGAGCCTCTGCCCTATGTAAATACCATGTACTATCTCGATGTGAATTTCTATCGGTATTTTATCGGGCGGGAAGACCAGTCCGTCAACGAGGAAGTCATGATCTCGCGCATCGACCAGCAGCTGAAGGTGAATAGGCTGATGATCGATTACCTGGCGGCGCGGAGGGCGGAATTGATAAAGAACAAGCGCAGGTACCAGTATATGCGGAATTACCTGGAGATCATCACCACGGTGTCCTCCGTCCTGCTGATACGCTCAGGAACGGAGGAAAACCTGGAAAAGAAAAAGGAGCTGTGGAAGTATCTGAAGGAAAAAGACAGGAAGCTTTACGCCTGGATGCGCGGCGGCATCATGGGCGGAACAATGAACCTGCCCGGACGGGGGGGCCGTCAGATCTCCGTGAGGGCCTATAAGGTCTGCCAGAGGATCTTCAAGTTTAACTGAAACCAGCCAGGCTTCGGCTTTTCACTTAACTGAAGCCAGCCAAGCTTCGGCTTTTCACTTAACTGAAGCCAGCCAGATCCCGGCTTCTCACTTAACTGAAGCCAATCAGGCCCCGGCTTCTCGCTGTACCCCGGCGGAAAGGACGTCATAGAGCGGCGTGGGCGCGGCATGTCAGCGCCCGGAAGCCTGGAAAGAAACATTTAAAAAAGCCCGCGCATCCCATCGGGAGCGCGGGCATTTAAAATCCGTTATTTATCCGTTATTTATCCATTATTTATCCATTATTCATCCGTTATTCATCCGTTTCCGGCCGGGCGGCTGCCTGTCAGTTATTCTGGGCGGCCCGCTGCTGGGCGCGGGGAGCCGTCAGCCAATCCCTCCGATATACCACTATATACATCACGCCCGCCAGGATCAGCGCTGTGACGACATCAAACACCGAGTGCTGTTTCAGGAACATGGTGGAAAGGATGATGGATACCGCCAGTACAAGAGAGGCGGTGCGGATCCATTTTCTGCCTGCCAGCTCCTTGTTGTGCAGCACCGCAAAATGCGCTCCCAGGGAATTGTAAACGTGGATGCTGGGCCAGAGGTTTGTGGGGGTGTCTGTCCGCCAGAGGGCAGCCACCATGCTGGAAAATATATTGTCCCTGGGCATGGTCATGGGCCGGAGCTGATGGCCGTTGGGCCAGAGGGTGGACACGATCAGAAAGACCGTCATGCCCGTCATGAGAAAGACACAGCATTTATAGTAGTCCTGTTTGTTCCGAAACATCAGGAACACCACCACCACCGCTACATACAGAAACCAGAGCAGGTAAGGAATGATGAACACCTCGCAGAAGGGGATATGATCGTCCAGCGCCACGTGGATCACCCGGAACTTCGTCACATCCTGTTCCAGCCATGCAAACCATGTCATATAGATCGCCATGAAGATCAGCAAGGGGATCGCGTGCTTATACTTTGCCAACAGGTTCTTCTTCTTTTTTACCGTTGCGACGGGATTCATTTTGATCAGACCTTTCCATTGTCTCGGCATCGGCGGAATGCCGTGCGCATACATTCTTTCTTTTTTCAAATCTAGTATAGCCTGAAAATTTTAAAAATCAACTGTTTTTTTCATATCTTTTTCATATCTTTAAAATTCTTTAGAAAAGCTTAAGGTTTCCCGGGCCGGGATCCCTGCCGCGGAGCGATGATCTTCACGGCGCCCGGCTGGCAGGAGACTGTGATCCGGCTGTATCTTTGGTCCGTCTCGCCGTCTGTGTGGATCCAGAGGGGCGCTTCCGCTTCCAGGGTAAAACAGCGGGCGCGGTAAGCGGTGATCCCCTGGAAACGATAGTGTTTCCCGAAAAAAGCGGTTGGCAGCGCGAAAAGCACGAGCAGCCTGGAGACGTTTCCCACTGCGCACAGTTCCAGGATCCCATCGTCATCCTCCGCCCTGGGGCAGAACATAAAGCCGCCTCCCTCAAAGCGCTGGTTCATGCCGGCCACGAACAGCATCCGGCTGATGGGGATGGGGGCGCCGCCGTCCAGGATCAGCCTGCAGGAGACTTTTTTTGTGGTAAAAAGCTGTTTTAAGGCGATTCCCAGATAGATCAGCTTGCCAAGGCCGAGGCGGTTCAGCACCGCTTTCGCGCGGGATGTCTGCGCCTCCTGGCAGACGGCTGCGTCATAGCCCATGCCGCAGCTGACGCAGAAGCGCCTGTTCCTGCCGTCCGGGTAAGCCACAGTGCCCAGATCCATAAGTCGGGGCTGGCCTGTGTGCAGGATCAGATCCAGGGCGGCGCAGGGGTCGGAGGGGATTTTCAGCGCTCTCGCCAGGTCGTTGCTGGAGCCGGTGGGGATATAGCCGAAGATCACGGAAGGGCCGGACCGATCTTCAGGGATTGCCTGCACCGCCTCGTTCATGGTGCCGTCTCCCCCCAGCAGGAGGATGACGGCTTCGGATTTTTCCCGGCTTTCAGGCTCCTCGCGGCGTTCAGGCTCCTCGCGGTTTTCAGGCTCCTCGCGGCGTTCAGGCTCCTCCCGGCTTTCAGATTCCTCCCGACCCTCAGATTTTTCCCGGCTTTCTTTTTCCCCGGCCAGGGTTTCCATGATCTGGTTGACCGCTTTGGTCACATCACCCTTTCCTGTGGAAAAATAGACCTTGTACCGGATCCCTTCCCGTTTCAGGGCGGGCTCCACGCGGTTTTGCCAGATTTTGATCCCCCTGCCGGAGCGGGAGGCCGGGTTGACAATAATATGGTACATACGCTTTCTCCTGTGCATGCCGTGCTGGACGGACTGTGTTCCTTTCTATGCTTATATTGTTTATATTCCTTCCTATAAAAGTATACTCCATGCGCCCGGCCAGGTCAATGGAGGAAAGCCCCAGGGCCGCGTTGACGCCGCTGCCACCGCAAAATAACGTTTCCTCGGCTACCCATCCATTTTGTAAAGTCTGCCCATCTCAGCTTTGAAAGGAAAAAATAATTCACACTAATTTTGTTGAGAATAGGCTCTTTTGAGAAAAATGGTAAAATAAAAGAAAAAAGTTTTTCGCAAAGGAGTCTGTATGAGCAGGGAACAAGAGAGGATTCAGAGAAAATTGGAAAGCAATCCGATCATGGAGTGTAATAAGATCAGGAGCAGGTATTGTCCTGACCTGTTCCGTGATTTTGCAGACACAAAAGATCCGCGAAACCAGAGTTATATAGAGTATTCCAACGATGAATTGCTGGGGGCCATGTTCTATAAAGGGATTGCCGGGATAGAAAGCATGCAGTCGATGACATACGAGTTCAACCAAGAAAGAGTAGTGGGAAATCTATACCAGTTCATGGGCAGAAAAGGAAAAGAATATCTCCCCCATGCGGTCACGGTCAATGAGTATTTAGAGCGGCTGGAGCCGGATGAACTGCAGAGGGTGCTGCAGAAGCAGGTCTATGGCCTGATCCGCGGCAAAGCGTTTTATGACGCCAGGTTCCAGAAGAAATGGCTCGTAATCGTGGACGGAACACAAACTTATTCAAGGAGCCGGAAACTCAATGAGGGATGCCTGGAACGGCATTACACCAAAGGGACAAAGGAAGAAACGGCGAATTACCACAGCGATGAAGAACCATTACCTGATGACGCAGATATCGGATATGGTAAAGCAGCTGTATGAATGGTTCTATCTGAAGGAAATGGGGATAAAAAAGAAGCAAAAAATATATCTTCCGAACTGTTAGCCAGCTTTGGAGGGCAACTAACAGAACAGGAAGATATAAATTGGAATGACACGCACGGCGCACCAGTCAACTGAGATAAGTATAGCAAAGGAAGTGATGCCTGCCAAGAGGGAAATGAAAATATTATCCACAAAATAGGGCAATCGCAAGGTTCCAGCATAGAAAATCATTCGCCATGAGCCAGATTTCCTTATTTTGGATTCTGCTGCCAAGGATATAACGCCATTTCATGAGCGGAGACAGCCGCAGAACCCCTACAGGTTACTGCTGACGATTCTTTTCCTCATGAGTCTGCATGGATTAAGTCTGCATAGATGCATAGATCTGAGAAAGGTGGCAACATACAGCGTCCTCCTCCGGCCCGTACTCCTCATAAGCCCGGCAGATCTCAGCAACCTTCTTCTCGTCCGCCAGCAGGTCCAGCGCTATCTTCTCCGGTGACTCTCCCCGCTGCAACTTGCTGCATACCAAGTGAACCCAAAAGTGCTGTTCTCCCTGCTCCATCCCTTGCCTGATGCCCTGCTCAATCCCTTGCTTGATCCCCTGCTCTATCCCGTCCTCAACGCCTTCCTCATACCTTACCGCCATCGCATCGTCTATGTC
>CANPYT010000083.1 GCA_947588705.1 uncultured Acetatifactor sp.
AAGCCCGAGCAGGGTCATTTCAAGAAGGCGGGCGTAAGCTCCAGGAGATATATCAGAGAGTTTAAGTTTGAGAACTCTGACGAGTACAGCCTTGGCGCCGAGATCAAGGCGGATATCTTCGCAGAGGGAGATAAGGTGGATGTTTCCGCTATCTCCAAAGGAAAAGGGTTCCAGGGCGCCATCAAGAGACTGGGCCAGCACAGAGGGCCCATGAAGCATGGTTCCAAATTCCATCGCCATCAGGGTTCCAACGGCGCATGTTCCTCCCCCAGCCGTGTGTTTAAGGGAAAGGGAATGCCCGGCCATATGGGATGCGTTAAGGTAACGATTCAGAATCTCCAGGTGGTGAGGGTTGACGCGGAGAAGAACCTGCTCCTGGTGAAGGGCGCGGTTCCCGGCCCCAAGAAAGCATTAGTGACCGTCAAAGAAACCGTAAAGGTTGAAGCATAACTGTGTGCCGGCGCACACGTGTAAAGGAGGACCAACCAGATGGCAAACGTAGCTGTTTATAATATGGAAGGCAAGGAAGTCGGTACGATCGAGCTGAATGACGCGGTGTTTGGCGTTGAGATCAACGAACACCTGGTGCATATGGCCGTTGTACAGCATCTTGCGAACAAGCGTCAGGGAACGCAGAAAGCAAAGACCCGTTCCGAGGTCTCCGGCGGCGGAAGAAAGCCCTGGAGACAGAAGGGCACCGGACATGCGAGACAGGGCTCTACCAGAGCTCCTCAGTGGACTGGCGGCGGAGTGGTGTTCGCACCGGTTCCCAGGGATTATTCCTTCAAGCTCAACAAGAAGGAGAAGAGGGCGGCTTTGAAGTCCGCGCTCACCGACAAGGTCCAGAACAGTAATCTTGTCGTGGTAGACGAGCTGAAGTTTGATGAGATCAAGACCAAGAATTTTGTAAAGGTGATGAATAACCTGAACATCCAGAAGGGCCTGGTCGTCACTGAAAACAATGATGCAAATGTGATAATGTCCGCAAGGAATATCAAGGGCGTTGACACGGCCCAGGTAAATACCATAAACGTGTATGATATCATGAAGGCGAAAAAGGTAGTGCTGACCAAGGCTGCCGTGGCTAAGATCGAGGAGGTGTACGCATAATGGCAGATATTAAATATTATGACGTGATACTGAAGCCAGTGATCACCGAGAAGAGCATGCTTGGCATGAACGAGAAAAAATATACTTTCCTGGTACACCCGGAGGCAAACAAGACCCAGATCAAAGAGGCTGTTGAAAAAATGTTCGACGGCGCTAAAGTGAAAAAGGTGAATACCATGAACTGCAGCGGCAAGACCAAGAGGCGGAATTCGGCCCGCGGATTGATCGTGGGCAAGACAGCTAAGACCAAGAAGGCTGTGGTACAGCTCACCGAGGACAGCAAGGAGATTGAGATCTACGCCGGGCTATAAGCCGGCGGAGAGCAAGGCTTATGCTTCGCCGTGATTTAGGTATGCGGCGCGGAAACGCCGCGCAAAGAATCAAAGAAAAGGAGATAAGACAATGGGAATCAAGACATATAATCCCTATACACCTTCCAGAAGGAATATGACCGGCTCTGATTTCGCTGAGGTCACCAAAAAGGTGCCGGAGAAGAGCCTCTGCACTTCCCTGAAAAAGAATGCAGGCCGCAACAATCAGGGCAAGATCACCGTCAGGCATCATGGCGGTGGGAACAGAAGAAAATACAGGATCATCGATTTCAAGAGATATAAGGACGGTATTCCCGCCACTGTGATCGGGATCGAATATGACCCGAACAGAACCGCAAACATCGCGCTGATCTGTTATGCGGACGGCGAGAAATCCTACATCATCGCTCCCGAGGGCCTGACCGACGGCATGAAGGTGATGAACGGCGCAAACGCCGAAGTGAGGGTAGGGAACTGCCTGCCTTTATCGGAGATTCCTGTCGGCGCCCAGGTACACAATATTGAGCTGCATCCCGGAAAGGGCGGCCAGCTGGTGCGCTCCGCCGGAAACAGCGCGCAGCTTATGGCGAAGGAAGGAAAATACGCGACCCTGCGTCTCCCTTCCGGCGAGATGAGAATGGTTCCCCTGGTCTGCCGTGCGACAGTGGGTATTGTCGGAAATGTTGATCACAGCCTGATAAAGATCGGTAAGGCAGGCCGCAAGCGCCATATGGGCATCCGCCCTACGGTACGTGGTTCCGTGATGAACCCCAACGACCACCCTCATGGCGGTGGAGAAGGAAAGACCGGTATCGGCCGGCCCGGCCCCAGCACTCCCTGGGGTAAGCCTGCGCTGGGCCTTAAGACCCGCAAGGCAAAGAAGGCTTCTGACAAGCTGATCGTGAGAAGACGCGACGGCAGAGCAATCAAGTAAGTTGTTTTTGTATAAAAACAGGAGGAAAGATAATGGCTAGATCACTGAAAAAAGGACCATTCGCAGACGCGAGTCTGTTAAAGAAAGTTGACGCTTTGAACGCATCGGGACAGAAGCAGGTCATCAAGACCTGGTCCCGCCGTTCTACGATTTTCCCTTCTTTTGTGGGACACACCATCGCAGTCCATGATGGCAGGAAGCATGTGCCTGTATATGTAACTGAGGATATGGTCGGACACAAGCTGGGCGAGTTCGTGGCAACCAGGACTTACAGAGGACACGGCAAAGACGAAAAGAAGTCAAAGGTAAAGTAAAGAAGATTCGAAGGGAATCGCCGGAAGGAAGGCAACGGCTTCCGGAGTTTTGAAAGGAGGACAGATATCTATGGCTAAGGGACATAGATCTAAAATTAAGAGAGAGAGAAATAGACTCCAGAGAGAGACAAGACCTTCGGCAAAGCTTTCTTATGCCAGAGTGTCCGTACAGAAGGCATGTTTCGTTCTGGATGCCATCAGAGGCAAGGATGTGGAGACTGCACTGGGTATCCTGGAGTACAATCCCAGATACGCTTCCGGTCTTATCAAGAAGCTGCTTGAATCTGCGATCGCAAACGCAGAGAACAACAACGGTATGAACAGAGAGAACCTGTATGTGGCGGAGTGCTACGCAAACAAGGGGCCTACCCTGAAGCGCATCCAGCCCAGGGCACAGGGGAGAGCTTACAGGATCGAGAAGAGAATGAGCCACATCACCGTTGTGCTTGATGAGAAGAAGTAAGGAAAGGAGCAAACAAATAAATGGGACAGAAAGTTAATCCTCATGGCCTGAGAGTCGGTATTATTAAAGATTGGGATTCCAAATGGTACGCTGAGAGCGAGTTTTCGGATTATCTTGTGGAAGACTACAACATCAGAAAGTACCTGAAGGAAAAGTTATACAGCGCAGGTGTTTCCAAGATCGAGATCGAGAGGGCATCTGACAGGGTGAGAGTGATCGTTCACACCGCAAAGCCCGGCGTCATCATCGGCAAGGGCGGAGCAGAGATCGAGGTCACCAAGAACGAGCTCTCCAAGCTGACCGACAAGAAGGTATCTATCGATATCAAAGAGATCAAGAGACCTGACAGAGATGCACAGCTGGTCGCGGAGAATATTGCGCAGCAGCTGGAGAACCGTGTCTCCTTCAGACGTGCCATGAAGTCCTGCATGGGCAGAGCCATGAAAGCAGGTGCGCTGGGAATCAAAGCGGCATGTGGCGGCCGTCTCGGCGGAGCGGATATCGCCCGCACCGAGTTCTACAGCGAGGGCACGATCCCTCTTCAGACACTGAGGGCGGATATCGACTACGGTTTTGCGGAGGCGAAAACGACCTATGGCAAGATCGGGGTCAAGGTTTGGATCTACAAGGGCGAGATCCTTCCTACAAAGGGAAATCAGACGGAAGGGAGCGAGAAATAATTATGTTAATGCCGAAAAGAGTAAAGCGTCGTAAACAGTTCCGCGGCACCATGGCCGGTAAGGCGACGAGAGGAAACACTCTCACTTACGGTGAGTACGGTCTGGTAGCTCTGGAGCCTTGCTGGGTAAAGTCCAATCAGATCGAGGCGGCACGTATTGCCCTTACCCGTTATACAAAGCGTACTGGCCAGGTGTGGATCAAGATCTTCCCTGACAAGCCCGTTACCGCAAAGCCTGCTGAGACCCGTATGGGTTCCGGTAAAGGTACTTTGGAGTATTGGGTGGCAGTTGTAAAGCCCGGACGTGTGATGTTTGAGATTGCCGGCGTCCCTGAGGAGCAGGCAAAAGAGGCACTGCGTCTTGCAATGCATAAGCTTCCCTGCAAGTGTAAAGTCGTTTCTAAGGCAGATTTGGAAGGCGGTGTAGAATAATGAAAGCGAATAAATTTGTAGAAGAATTAAAGGGCAAGACCGTTGAGGAACTGAATCAGGATCTTGTTGCTGCAAAGAAGGAACTTTTCAATCTGAGATTCCAGAACGCAACCAATCAGCTGGTTAATACCGCAAGGATCAAGGATGTAAGAAGAAACATCGCGCGTATCCAGACAGTGATCACTGAGAAGACCAGAGCGTAAGCACGGGGCGCAGAAAGGAGAGCAATCGTGGAAAGAAATCTTAGAAAAGTTCGTACCGGCAAGGTTACAAGCAATAAAATGGACAAGACGATCGTTGTGGCCATCGAGGAGCATGTGAAGCATCCTCTGTACGGCAAGGTCGTGAAGAGGACTTATAAGCTGAAAGCGCACGACGAGAATAATGAGTGCAACATCGGCGATACCGTAAAGGTCATGGAGACCAGGCCCCTCTCCAAAGACAAGAGATGGAGACTCGTTGAGATCGTAGAAAGGGTGAAATAAGTTTCACCTTAAGGAAATTCAGATCCATATTTAGCCGCGCCGCGGCAAAGGAGGAAAATCATGGTTCAGCAGGAGACAAGACTGAAAGTTGCTGATAACACCGGTGCGAAAGAGCTTCTCTGCATTCGTGTTATGGGCGGCTCTACCAGAAGATATGCACAGATCGGCGATATTATCGTTGCTTCCGTTAAAGATGCAACACCAGGAGGCGTTGTAAAGAAGGGCGATGTTGTCAAGGCAGTAGTGGTACGTACCGTTAAGGGCGCGCGCCGCAAGGATGGTTCCTATATCAAGTTCGACGAGAACGCAGCGGTTATCATCAAGGATGACAAGACACCCAGGGGAACCCGTATTTTTGGGCCGGTGGCGAGAGAGCTTCGTGACAAGCAGTTTATGAAGATTGCATCTCTGGCCCCCGAAGTATTATAAGGAGGTGCCGTATGTCCACATTAAAGATCAAGAAGGGCGATACCGTAAAGGTGATCGCGGGTAAAGACAATAACGCAGAGGGAAAGGTAATTTCCGTGGATGCCAAGAAAGGGAAGGTACTGGTTGAGGGGATCAACATGGTCACAAAACATGCAAAGCCCTCCCAGGCGAACCCCAACGGCGGCATTATCCAGAAGGAAGCTCCTATTGATATCTCAAATGTGATGCTTGTCTACAAGGGCAAGGCGACCAGAGTCGGTTTCAAGATGGACGGCGACAAGAAAGTCCGTTATGCGAAGGCAACCGGCGAAGTGATTGACTGATCAATAGGAAGGAGGAACGAAAAGTGGCAAGATTAAAAGACTTATACTATGATGAGATCGTAGAGGCTATGACCAAGAAGTTTGGATATAAGAATGTGATGGAAGTTCCCAAGCTTGAGAAGATCGTTGTCAATATGGGTGTCGGCGAAGCAAAGGATAACGCGAAGATCCTGGAGAACGCCGTTTCCGATATGGAGACGATCACCGGCCAGAAGGCTGTGCTCACCAAGGCGAAGAAATCCATAGCAAACTTCAAGATCCGTGAGGGTATGGCCATTGGGTGCAAGACGACACTCCGCGGCGAAAAGATGTATGAGTTCCTGGATCGTTTGGTGAACCTGGCGTTGCCCCGTGTGCGTGACTTCAGAGGCGTCAATCCCAACGCGTTCGACGGAAGGGGAAACTACGCCCTTGGCATCAAGGAGCAGTTTATTTTCCCGGAGATCGAGTACGATAAGATTGACAAGACCAGAGGTATGGATATCATTTTTGTTACCACTGCAAAGACCGACGAAGAAGCCCGGGAGCTGTTGACGCTGTTCAACATGCCGTTCGCAAAACAATAAGGAGGTAAATTCTCATGGCAAAGACATCAATGAAAGTTAAACAGCAGCGCAAGCCCAGGTTTTCCACGCAGGCTTACACACGCTGCAAGATTTGTGGCCGCCCCCACGCCTATTTAAGGAAATACGGAGTCTGCAGGGTTTGCTTCCGCGAGCTGGCCTACAAGGGTGAGATTCCCGGCATCAAGAAAGCAAGCTGGTAGGAAGGAGGAAGAAAACAATGACGATGAGCGATCCTATTGCAGATATGCTTACAAGAATCCGTAACGCAAACACTGCAAAACATGATACAGTTGATGTTCCTGCTTCCAAAATGAAGCTGGCAATCGCGCAGATCCTTCTGGACGAAGGGTATATTGCGAAATACGATGTGATAGAGGACGGAAAGTTTAAGACCATCCACATCACGCTGAAATATGGCGCTGACAAGAACGAAAAGATCATTTCCGGGATCAAGAGGATCTCCAAACCCGGCCTCCGCGTGTATGCGGGCAAGGAGGAGCTGCCGAGAGTGCTGGGCGGCCTGGGTATTGCGATCATCTCCACCAACCAGGGCGTGATCACCGACAAGAAGGCGAGGGAGCTTCAGGTAGGCGGCGAGGTGCTGGCATTTGTTTGGTAATAGGGCAAAATAATAAATATTTTTTATGATTACAGGAGGTACGGGCATGTCACGTATAGGTAAGATGCCAATCGCGATCCCCGCAGGTGTGACTGTGGAGGTTGCAGAAAATAACAAAGTGACCGTAAAGGGTCCCAAGGGTACGCTCGAGAGAGTGCTTCCCGCAGAAATGGAGATCAAGGTAGAGGGAGCGGAAGTGCTGGTGAGCAGGCCCAATGACTTGAAGAAGATGAAGTCTCTTCACGGCCTGACCAGGACCCTTATACACAATATGGTAGTGGGCGTTACTGATGGCTTTGAGAAGAGGCTGGAGGTAAACGGCGTGGGTTACAGGGCCGCAAAGTCCGGCAAGAAGCTGACCCTGAACCTTGGATATTCCCATCCCGTTGAGATGGAAGACCCTAATGGTATTGAGACCGTTGTGGATGGACAGAACCTGATCATTGTCAAGGGTATCGACAAGGAGAAGGTCGGCCAGTTTGCGGCTGAGATCAGAGACAAGAGAAGACCTGAACCTTACAAGGGCAAGGGTATCAAGTATGTTGATGAGACGATCAGGCGTAAGGTCGGTAAGACCGGTAAGAAATAACAGATAAGGAGAGTATGAAGATGGTTAACAAGGAATCAAGAAAAGAAGTACGTGCAAAAAAGCACAGGAGAATTCGTAACCGCTTCAGTGGCACAGCTGAGAGACCCCGTCTGGCAGTGTTCCGGAGCAATAATCATATGTATGCTCAAATTATCGACGATACTGTTGGGAATACATTAGTATCCGCTTCCACGCTTGAGAAAGAGATCAAGGCAGAGCTGGAGAAGACCAATAACGTTGATGCAGCAGCATATCTGGGAACCGTAATCGGCAAGAGAGCTGTGGAGAAGGGTATCAAGAAAGTAGTCTTTGACAGAGGCGGCTTTATATACCAGGGTAAGATCGCAGCGTTAGCTGACGCAGCCAGGGAAGCTGGCTTGGAATTCTAGGAAAGGAAGAGGAATACACCATGAAACATACGATCATAGATGCAAGCCAGTTTGAACTCAACGACAAGGTTGTTACCATCAAGCGTGTGACCAAGACCGTGAAGGGTGGACGCAATATGCGGTTTACCGCGCTTGTTGTCGTTGGAGACGGCAACGGCCATGTGGGCGCCGGCCTGGGCAAGGCGGTTGAGATCCCCGAGGCGATCCGCAAGGGCAAGGAAGACGCAATGAAGCACCTTGTGGAGATCCCCCTGGATGAGAACAATTCCATTACCCATGATTTCATCGGCAAGTACGGCTCTGCCAATGTGCTGCTGAAGAAGGCTCCCGAAGGAACCGGCGTGATCGCGGGCGGCCCTGTCCGCGCGGTCTGTGAGCTTGCGGGTATCAAGAATATCCGTACCAAGTCTCTCGGCTCCAACAACAAGCAGAACGTTGTCCTGGCAGCGATCAGCGGCCTGAGCCAGCTGAAAGCTCCCGAAGAGGTCGCAAAGAGCCGCGGCAAGTCTGTAGAAGAAGTTTTGGCTTAAGGAACTTTGGAAAGGAGAGCGAGACAATGGCAGATAAGAAGTTAAAGATCACTTTGGTAAAGTCCACCATAGGCGCTGTACCAAAGAACAAGGCGATCGTTGAGTCTATGGGCCTGCGTAAGATCGGAAGGACGGTAGTGCTTCCCGATAATGACGCTACAAGAGGACAGATTCGTCAGGTCGGTTATTTACTGAAGGTGGAAGAAGTATAACAGAACGGAGGTGTTAGAGATGGAATTATCCAATTTGAGACCGGCAGAGGGCTCAAAGCATAGCAATAACTTTAGAAGAGGCCGCGGACACGCTTCCGGAAACGGTAAAACTGCCGGCAAGGGCCACAAGGGCCAGAAAGCTCGTTCCGGAGCTCCCAGACCTGGTTTTGAAGGCGGCCAGATGCCCTTGTACAGGCGTCTCCCCAAGAGAGGCTTCACCAACAGGAATACGAAGGAAATTGTTGCGGTCAACCTGAGTGCGCTGGAGAGATTTGAGAACGGCACAGAGGTGGATGTAAACACATTGATCGAGGCAGGTATCGTCAAGAATCCCAGGGACGGGGTAAAGATACTCGGAAACGGAGAATTTACCAAAAAGCTCAATGTGAAGGCAGACGCATTCAGCGCTTCTGCGAAAGAAAAAATTGAAGCTCTCGGTGGAACAGCAGAGGTGATGTAATGTTAACCACACTGAAAAACGCATTTAGGATCAAGGAGATAAGGAACAAGATCTTATTTACTTTCGCCATGCTGGTCGTGATCCGGATCGGGTCACAGCTGCCCACTCCGGGCGTAAGCGGCGAATATTTTAGAAGCTGGTTTTCTGCTCAGGCCGAGGGTGCGTTCGGTTTCTTTGATGCGATCACAGGCGGTTCGTTCATAAACATGTCCATTTTGGCATTGAACATCAGCCCTTATATCACATCCTCCATCATCATGCAGCTGCTTACCATCGCGATCCCTAAGCTGGAGGAGATGCAGCGCGACGGGGAAGACGGGAGACGCAAGATCGTTTCCATTACCCGTTATGTCACGGTGGCATTGGCGCTTGTCCAGTCCACTGCCATGGCCATCGGATTTGGCAGGCAGGGCTATCTGACAGAGTATAACGCGCTCAGCGTGATCACGGCGATCTCCACCCTGACTGCGGGCAGCGCATTCCTGATGTGGGTCGGTGAGCGGATCACGGAAAAGGGTATCGGTAACGGTATTTCCATTGTGCTGGTCATTAACATCATTTCCAGGCTGCCGGAAGACCTGGGCAACCTGTTTGAGCAGTTTGTCATTGGAAAAGCGCCGGCGACAGCGGTCCTGGCGGCTGTGATCATTTTTGCCGTTATCATCGGCATGGTGGTGCTTGTCATCATATTGAACGATGGTGTGCGAAAGATCCCCGTCCAGTACGCAAATAAGGTACAGGGAAGGAAGATGGTGGGAGGACAGACTTCCAGCATCCCGCTGAAGGTAAATACTTCCGGCGTGATCCCTGTCATCTTCGCGCAGTCGATCCTGCAGTTCCCGATCATTATCTCTTCCTTTTTGGGATATTCGGGGACCGGTGTATGGAGTGAGATCCTGAAGTACCTGAACTCGAACTACTGGTGTAACGTGAGTCAGATCAAATATACCGTGGGCATGGTGGTGTATATGGCGCTGATCATATTCTTCGCTTATTTTTATACGTCCATCACCTTTAACCCGCTGATGATCGCTGACAACATGAAGAAACAGGGCGGTTTTATCCCCGGCATCAGGCCCGGGAAGCCCACCAGTGATTATCTGAACAGGGTACTCAACTATATTGTGTTTGTGGGCGCTGTCGGCCTTACCATCGTCGCAGTGATCCCCTATATTTTCAGCGGCGTGTTTAACGCCAGCGTGTCATTCGGCGGAACAAGCCTTATCATTATCGTCAGCGTGGTGCTGGAAACGATGAAACAGGTGGAATCCCAGATGCTTGTGCGCAATTACAAGGGCTTTCTGGAGAAATAACAAGGGCTGCGAGATCGGGCATGTTTTGCCCGGTCTCGTTCAATATCAATATAAAAAGGAGGAATCGTATGAAGATCATTATGTTGGGGGCGCCCGGCGCCGGCAAGGGAACACAGGCGAAAATGATTGCGGAAAAATATCAGATCCCGCATGTCTCCACAGGGGACATTTTCCGTTCCAACATTAAGAACGGCACGGAGCTTGGAATGGAAGCGAAGAAGTATATGGATCAGGGCCTTTTGGTGCCCGACGAGCTCACGGTGAAGATCCTGTTGGACAGAGTGGCTCAGGACGACTGTAAGAACGGTTATGTGCTGGACGGATTCCCCCGCACCATACCTCAGGCGGAAGTGCTGGACGAGGCGCTGGGCAAACTTGGGGAGAAGATCGATTATGCCATCAACGTGGATGTGCCGGACGGGAATATCGTAAAGAGGATGTCAGGCAGACGCGCCTGCCTGAAGTGCGGGGCTACATATCACATTGAGCACATTCCGCCCAAGAAGGAAGGCATATGCGATACCTGCGGCAGCGAGCTTGTGCTTCGCGATGACGATAAGCCGGAGACCGTCCAGAACCGCCTGAAAGTCTACCATGAACAGACACAGCCGCTGATCGATTTTTATACGGCGAAAGGCGTATTGAAGACAGTGGACGGAACGGTAGATATGCAGGATGTATTTAAAGCGATCACGGACATTCTTGGCTGAGATGGATGTCTGAAAGGAAGTAGTGTATCATGGCTATTACGATCAAGACAGAAAAGGAAATCCAGCTGATGCGGGAGTCCTGCAAATTACTTGCGGATGTATTTCAAAACCTGGAGATGGCGGTCCATCCTGGAATTTCCACCATGGAGATCAACGTCCTTGGGGATCAGCTGATCCGGCAGCACGGATGTATCCCGAATTTCTACCATTATAATGGGTACCCGGCTTCCATCTGTGTTTCGGTAAACGACGAGGTGGTGCATGGCATCCCACGGAAAAACCACATCCTTCAGGAGGGCGATATTGTCAGCCTTGACGCGGGACTGATCTATAAGGGGTATCACTCCGATATGGCGAGGACTTTTGGCGTGGGCCAGATCAGCCCGGAGGCCCAGAGGCTGATAGATGCCACAAGGCAAAGTTTTTTTGAAGGTATAAAAAAGGCCAGGGCAGGAAATCATTTACATGAAATTTCCAACGCCATTGACGCATATATCAAACCTTTTGGTTATGGGATCGTGCGGGATCTGGTGGGCCACGGTATCGGGACGCATCTCCATGAGGAGCCCCAGATACCGAATTTCGCCCAGATGAGGCGGGGCCCCAGGCTGCGGCCCGGCATGACGCTTTGCGTGGAGCCGATGATCAACATGGGCAGGGCCGATGTGGAATGGCTGGATGACGATTGGACAGTAGTGACGGAGGATGGATCCTGGTCCGCCCATTATGAGAACACGATCCTGATCACCGACGGCGACCCGGAGATCCTGACGCTTCTTCCTGAGGGAAATGAGCCAGGCCAGCCCTATTGACCCCGCGCCGTGCCTGCGCGGGCAGAAAGAATTTCACCGATAAAAGGAGCGCCATAAGGAAGCGGAGAGGTATGACAGGACAGTTTGTGACTTCCAGGGCAGGGCATGACAAGGGTACGGTATATGTTGTGACTGCTGAGGAGAAGGATTTTGTATATCTGTGCGACGGCCGCCTGAAAAAGCTGGAATCGCCTAAAAAAAAGCGGCGGATCCATGTCCAGCCGATAAACAGGACGGTGGAAAGGGAGCTGTTGGGGCGGCTGCTGGGAGGCGGGATCGTGCGGGACGAAGAGATCCGATACGCCATAAAGCAATATAAAAAGCAAGATTGAGCAGGAATCAAACGGAGGAAATGTATGTCTAAAAGCGATGTGATCGAAATCGAAGGAACGGTTGTGGAAAAACTTCCCAACACCATGTTCCAGGTGGAGCTGGAGAACGGGCATCGGGTGCTGGCGCATATCAGCGGCAAGCTGCGCCAGAATTTTATCCGGATCCTTCCCGGTGACCGCGTGACCCTGGAGCTGTCTCCCTACGATCTGACCAAGGGCAGGATCATATGGAGAGACAAGTAGGAACTAATTTTGTTAAAAAAAGGGGTTGCCAATGGGCAACCCCTATGTTATAATAAAAAACGGTCTTTTTTGAAAGGAGGGTTTAACGTGAAGGTTAGATCATCAGTAAAACCGA
>CANPYT010000084.1 GCA_947588705.1 uncultured Acetatifactor sp.
TATGCCGACGAGATCGGCGCGGACGGATATTCCAGGGACGCGGCGGAAGCTGTGAAGGTGGCGCAGCGGCTCACCGGGGCCGGGGAGTGCGCCGAAGGCCGGAAGGAGCGGCAGGTTTAGGAGGGTACGCCCCCTGTCTCAATCTCATCTTTTGACATGTGCCGAGACAGGGGATGGGATAGAAATGGAATAAGAAACGAAATTGAATTGGGATAGAAAGAGAAAAGGGCTGTCCTATGGAGCAGCGGAAAAGAGGGAAACATGACAGGAGCGGACGCGATCATCAAATGTCTGGAGGCGGAAGGAGTCACCACGGTATTCGGTTATCCGGGAGTGGCTATCTGCCCCTTTTATAACAGTATTTTGGGATCCCATATCCGGGCGGTGCTGGTTCGGACGGAACAGAACGCGGCACATGCGGCCAGCGGCGTTGCAAGGCTGACGGGGAGGCCGGGTGTGTGCGCGGTGACTTCCGGCCCGGGCGCCACCAACGTGATCACGGGGATCGCTACGGCCTTTGCGGACAGTATTCCGCTGATCTGTATCACGGGCCAGGTAAACAGCGAGCTTTTAGGCAGCGATGTATTTCAGGAGGCGGACATTACGGGAGCGGTGGAATCCTTTGTGAAATACAGCTATCTGGTGCGGAAGGCGGAGGATATCCCCAGGATCTTCCGGGAGGCGTTTTATATCGCCAACACCGGACGTAAAGGGCCTGTGCTGATCGATGTGCCCATTGACATCCAGAACGCGGCGCTGCCCCGGTTCCAATACCCGGAGGAGGTCTTCCTGCGGACCTACAAGCCGACAGTCAAGGGCCACGCGGTGCAGATCAAGAAGGTGGTCCGGGAGCTGGAAAAGGCAAAGCGCCCGCTGATCTGCGCGGGCGGCGGCGTGATCCTGAGCGAGGCCCAGGAAGATCTCGCGGCATTTTCGGAAAAGCACGGCATCCCCGTCGTATCTACCATGATGGGGAAGGGAGTGCTCCCCACGGAGCATCCTCTGTACTACGGTATGGTGGGGAACAACGGCGAAGCCTATGCCAACCGGGCGATGAATGAGTGCGACCTGTTGATCATGGTGGGTGCGAGAGTGGCGGACCGGGCGGTGAACCAGCCGGATCTGATCACGAAGGACAAGGTGTTGGTCCATATCGATGTGGACCCGGCGGAGATCGGCAAGAACGCGGGCCCCACAATCCCGCTGGTGGGAGACGCGCGTCATATCTTCGACGATCTCGAGAAAGAGGAGTTCAGCTGTTCTTTTGACGGGTGGCGGGATACTCTGGACGGCTACCGCGCTTCCATGAAGCGGAAGCGGAATCCCGATCCCGCTTATGTGGACCCGGCGGAGTTTATCACGAAGCTCACGGAGCGGATGGATGAGGATGCGGTGTACGTGGCGGATGTGGGGCAGAATCAGATCTGGTCCTGCGCGTATGCCAAGGTGAGAAAAGGAAGGTTCCTGACCTCGGGCGGCATGGGAACCATGGGATATTCCATCCCGGCGGCTATGGGGGCCAAGGTGGCGGCCCCGGACAGACAGGTCGTGGCGGTGTGTGGGGACGGCTCCTTCCAGATGTCCATGATGGAGCTTGCCACTATGTGCCAGCACGATATCCCCGTGAAGATAATCGTCCTGAAGAACAATTATCTTGGGATGGTCCGGCAGTACCAGCACTTTACCTATAAGGACAATTATTCCGTGGTGGACCTGTCCGGAAGCCCGGATCTGGAGAAGCTTGCGGCAGCTTACGGCATCCCTTTCCTGCGGCTTTCCAATATGGAAAAATGCGGCGAGACGATAGAGGCTTTTTTAAAGGACGATGTGGCCATGCTGCTGGAATGTATCATCGATCCTATGGATCTGGTTTAAGGAAGTCCGAAATCAGACAAAGCCAGAAAAAACTGGGAGAAGGAGCATAGAAGAGAAAGATTATGAAGAGAAGGATCTATTCCGTACTGGTGGAAAACCGTTCGGGTGTGCTCTGCAAAGTGGCCGGCCTGTTTTCCAGAAGATGTTTCAATATCGACAGCCTGGCGGTGGGAGAGACCGACGATCCTGCCACCTCCCGCATGACCATTGTCAGCAGCGGGGATGAACGCACCATCGAGCAGATCGAGAAGCAGCTGAACAAGAAACTGGACGTGATAAAGGTGAACACGTTTTCCGAGCAGCAGTGTATTGCCCGGGAGCTGATGCTGCTGAAGGTCAAATATAACAAGAACAACCGCCGGGAGATCATGGAACTCTGCGAGATCATGAAGGTGGAGATTGTGGACATGTCAAAGCATTTTCTGATGCTGCAGATCTGCGACACGCCGGAGCGGGTGAAGCTGCTTCTGGACATGCTTCACACCGTCAGTATCGCTGAGGTGGCCCGCACCGGGACGCTGGCCCTCTCCAAGTGCTGTGAGAATGACGAAGGGTGATCAGGGGGTGATTAGGGGGGAATTGGCCCCAATCGCGGTATTGACATTCCCGGGTGAAGTTGCTATATTAATATGTTAGATGACGGAAACAGCATATAAAGCATAAAAGCATAAAAAGCTTAAAGGCATAAAAAGCTTAAAGGCATAAAAAGCTTAAAAGCATAAAAGTTTAAAGGCATAAAAAGCTTGAAAGCATAAAAGCCTAAAGGCATAAATAAGCTTGAAAGCATAAAAAAGCTTAAAGGCATAAAAAGCTTAAAAGCATAAAAAGCCTAAAGTCATAAAAAGCTTGAAAGCATGAAAGCTAAAAACATAAAAGTTTAAAATCAAGGAACAGGGTGGGAAGTTATGCGGAAGAGAGTGTTTCAGCTTCTTGTAAACAATACTTCCGGCGTATTGAGCCGGATCACCGGCCTCTTTTCCAGGAGAGGCTATAATATCGAAAGCATTACTGCGGGCGTGACGGCAGATCCACGTTTTACCCGGATCACCATAGTGACCTCCGGCGACGATGAGATCCTGGAGCAGATCGAAAAACAGCTGGCAAAGCTGGTGGATGTGCGGGATATCAAGGAACTGAAACCGGAGGAGAGCGTATACAGGGAGCTGATCATGGTCAAAGTCCGCGCCGCGGCAGATCAGAGGCAGGGGGTCATAGCGGTGGCGGATATCTTCCGGGCGAAGATCATCGATGTGTCCGCCGAGAGCCTTATGATCGAGCTTACCGGAAACCAGCAGAAACTGGACGCCTTTATCAGCCTGCTGGAGGGCTATGAGATACTGGAGCTGGCCAGGACAGGCATCGCCGGGCTGGGCCGGGGGACGGATAAAGTCATCTTCATCGACGAATGACCCTGGGGTATGGCGGCCGCGGCATATGCGCCCGCACGTAGGCGTCCGCTTCGGGAGAGGGGCCGGGGAGGAGCGATCCGCCGGATGTATCATTGATGGATATATAATTTTAATATATTTCACATATAAGAAAAATTATATATTATTCCAAAAATTATTTATGAAACAAGATGGAGGAAAGACAAATGGCAAAGATTTTTTATCAGGAAGACTGCAACCTGTCTCTGCTGGAAGGCAAGACCATCGCTATCATCGGCTATGGCAGCCAGGGACATGCCCACGCGCTGAATCTGAAGGATTCGGGCTGTCATGTGATCATCGGCCTGTACGAGGGCTCCCGCTCCTGGGACAAGGCTGTGAAGCAGGGATTTGAAGTGTTCACCGCGGCTGAGGCGGCAAAGAGGGCCGATATCATTATGATCCTCATCAACGATGAAAAGCAGGCGGATCTGTACAAGAAGGACATTGAGCCCAACCTGGAGGCAGGCAATATGCTGATGTTCGCCCACGGCTTCAACATTCATTTCGGCTGTATCGTTCCTCCCGCAGATGTGGATGTTACCATGATCGCCCCCAAGGGCCCCGGCCACACTGTCCGCAGCGAGTATCAGGCCGGCAAGGGTGTTCCCTGCCTGATCGCCGTGGAGCAGGACGCGACCGGCAAGGCACAGGATATCGCCCTGGCATATGCGCTTGGTATCGGCGGCGCAAGGGCGGGCGTCCTGGAGACCACTTTCCGCACCGAGACCGAGACGGATCTGTTCGGCGAGCAGGCGGTTCTCTGCGGCGGTGTCTGCGCCCTGATGCAGGCAGGCTTTGAGACCCTGGTGGAGGCCGGCTATGACGAGAGGAACGCATATTTTGAGTGCATCCACGAGATGAAGCTGATCGTTGACCTGATCTATCAGAGCGGTTTCGCCGGCATGAGATATTCCATCTCCAACACTGCGGAGTACGGCGATTACATCACCGGGCCTAAGCTGATCACCGAGGAGACCAAGAAGACCATGAAGAAGATCCTGAGCGATATCCAGGACGGCACTTTCGCCAAGGAGTTCCTGCTGGATATGTCTCCCGCCGGGAAGCAGGTTCATTTCAAGGCAATGAGAAAGCTTGCCAGCGAGCATCCCTCCGAGAAGGTCGGCGAGGAGATCAGGAAGCTTTACAGCTGGAACAACGAAGAGGACAAACTGATCAACAACTGATGGGGATCGGCGCGTGGCGCCGCATGGAACAATGGTTTACAGGAGCCGTTCCTGCCGGGACAAAAGTCCGGGCGGGAACGGACTTTTTTGTGTCTTTCTTTTTTTCTGAAGAAAATCTTTAGAATTCCATGCTCTTTCTCTTTTGATTTATGGGATATACTCTGGAGGAAAACAAAGGTAACGGTTGCGCTTGGCACATATCGTTATTATAATGGTTGTTGTGGTCATGGAGACGAAGAAAAAAGGGCCTTTTGCGGGATGCGGCCAGGGCCTGGGGGGAGGATGCGCCGGGTCTTCCGGCGGAAACGGAAGAGATGGAAGGGAAGTATCGCATACTGGTAGTGGAGGACGATAAGGAGATCCGCGAGGGCATAGAGATATACCTGAAGAACCAGGGCTACGAGGTGTTCCAGGCCGCCAACGGCAGGGAGGGGCTTGAAATCGCGGGGAGCCAGGAGCTGCACCTGGCGATCGTGGACATTATGATGCCGGTCATGGACGGCGTGACAATGTTGATGAAGCTGAGGGAGAGAAAATACGAATTTCCCGTGATCATGCTTTCCGCGAAGTCGGAGGAGGTGGATAAGATCATGGGGCTTAATATGGGGGCGGACGACTATGTGACGAAGCCTTTTACGCCCTTGGAGCTTTTGGCGCGGGTAAATTCCCATCTGCGGCGGTATTCCAAGTATCTTGCGGCGGTGGAGAGCGGGGAACAGGGAGACCATGTGTATACCATCGGCGGCCTGGAGCTCAATGAAGACACGGTGGAGGTGACGGTGGACGGGGAGCCGGTGAAGCTGACGCCCATGGAGTTTAAGATCGTACAGCTTCTGATCAAGAACCCGGGCAGGGTGTTTTCCGCGGACGAGATATACGAGCGGGTATGGAACGAGAAGGCGGTCAACACGGACACGATCATGGTGCATGTGAGGAATATCCGGGAAAAGATCGAACTGGATCCCAAAAACCCCAAGTATTTAAAGGTGGTCTGGGGCGTGGGATATAAGATCGACAGGCAGTAGGGCGATATGGAAAGGAGCGTGGGAAAGATGGCGGAAGAGGCAAGGCGAAGGGAGAGGCAGCAAAACAAGGCGTTAAGCTGGCTGTGCCGGGGGATGATCGTGAGCCTGGCTGCGGCCGTCCTGTTCCTTCTGTACTGCGGCACCATTCCCTCCAGGATAACGGAGTTGGGAGAGAATTGGCTGGAGAACGAGGAGAATGTGGATTGGCTCTACCAAAACGCATATGTGCTGTATCGGGAGCTGTATAATGCGAAAAACCAGTGCAGGGCCGAATATAAGGATATCTACGGCATAGCTGCGGAAGATGCGGAGAGCCGGGAAGAATCAGGGGAACTCCTCATTTCCCAAGAGCAGGTTTTGGAGCAGGTTTGGGATCAGCTGGGGTATATCTTCCGGGAAATAGACGAGAACTTTTCCGTACTGAATAATGTTTACGGCTATGTGATCCGTGACCGGGAGTCGGACTGCTATGTGACAAATCTGTCCGAGGAAGAGCTGGCGGAGATGCAGTCTGACAGTTCCTTCCTTTTGACCTTTTCCTTTGACGGCGCTGGAAACGTCTCTGTAGGCCCGGATATAATAGCGGAGTCTCCCGCGGAACTGAGGAAGATGGCTACCCAGTCGCCAAAGAATGTGATGCAGTTTGATGTCGCTGTACCGGACTGTATCGGCAGGCCGGTAAACTGTGACATCACCTATATGGTGTCGAAGGAAGAAATGGAGAAAAGGCAGAACCGTTTTTACCATTTGAATTTCAGCGTATTTGATTCCTCCGGATGCAGATATGAACTGGCTAGCCTTTCCTCTTCCGTCAATTATGACCGGGTCAGGCAGTATGAGCGTTTGGGAGCTGGGTCCTGCCTGCTGCTGCTCAGTTTGCTGCTGTTTGTGCTGGGGATCTTCCTGCCGGTCCGGACCCACAGGCCCTGGTCGGAGAGGAGGCTCTGCTGCCTGCCTCCTGAGGTCCTGGCGGCAGGCGGTATAGCTGTCCTTGGGTGTTGTTATGAATACGGGATGCTCCTGGCGGTCAAAGCGGCGGAGGGCCTTGCGGGGGATATCAGCAAAAATGCCCTGATGCTGGCGGGAATCCTGGCGGTGTTTACGGCCTATTATCTGTTCGCCTTTTTCCTGGGGATCAGCCTGCGGCCCGCAAGGGAGAGGGGCATCCTGGAATATCTCAGGAAACAAAGCCTGACCTGGCGGCTGGGCCGCCGCGTAAAAAAGATCTGCCGGGGCTTAAAGGAAAAGCTCAAGGCATTTTACGATTATTTCCTTCATCTGGACCTGACCGGGAAAAGTACGAAAGCGATCCGCAGGCTTGTGCTGGGGAATGCCCTGATCCTGTCGGTCATCAGCCTGACCTGGCTGGGGGGGCTTGGGATCGTGGTGATCTATTCCATCGTCCTGTACCTGGTCCTGAAGCTTTATGTCAGCGATATCCAGAAACAGTACGGCATCTTGCTGAAGGCGGTGGATGAGATGGCGGAAGGGAACCTGAATGTGTCTATCGAGGAGGATCTCGGAGTGTTTGAACCTTTTAAACCCCAGGTGTTTAAGATCCAGAGCGGTTTTAAGAAGGCGGTGGATGACGAGGTGAAGAGCCAGCGGATGAAGGCGGAGCTGATCACCAATGTGTCCCATGACCTGAAAACGCCTCTCACGGCCATCATAACTTATGTCAGCCTGTTGAAGGACCCGGATCTGACGGAGGAGCAGAGGCGGGAGTACCTGGACACGCTGGAGCGGAAAGCGCTCCGCCTGAAGGTGCTTATCGAGGACCTGTTTGAGGTCAGCAAGGCAAACAGCAGAAGCGTGACACTGAATCTTATGCCGGTGGATATCATAAACCTGATCAAACAGGTGAGCTTTGAGATGAAGGATAAGCTGGATGAGGCGCGGCTTGATGTCCGGATGAACCTGCCGGAAGAGAAGGTCACGCTGTCCCTGGACAGCCAGAAGACTTACCGGATCTACGAAAACCTGTTTTCCAATGTGGCAAAGTACGCACTGGCCGGAACGCGGGTCTATGTGAGCGCTTCCCGGACAGATGACACGATCGTCATAACCATTAAAAACATATCTGAACAGGAGCTGAAGGTGGATGTATCGGAGCTTACGGAGCGTTTCGTCCGGGGAGACGAGGCCCGCAATACGGAGGGCAGCGGGCTGGGGCTTGCTATTGCAAAAAGCTTTACGGAGCTTCAGGGGGGAAAGCTGGAACTGGAGGTGGACGGAGACCTGTTCAAGGCCACCACAGTCTGGTATGTGTGATGAGAAAGAAACTTTTAAAAATTATGCCGGCCTATTCCTGGAAAATGACAGCCCTTCTCCTTGGGGCCAATTACGCGGCCTATTTCGGGACCCGCGTCCTGACCGCCGGGCGAAAACATTACAGTATGGCCTGTCTTCTGGACCGGAAGATACCGCTTGTCCCTTTCTTCGTTTTGTTTTATCTGCTGGCCTATGTCCAATGGATCGTCGGGTTTGTGATGATCGGCAGGGACAGCAGGGAGACGGTGTTTCGCGTGTTTTCGGGCGAACTGATGGCAAAGGGGATCGCCATGGCCTGTTTCCTATTGCTCCCCACCACCATGGCGCCGCTCAGGCCGGGGGCGGGAACGCTGCAAAGCGGCGATATCTGGTGCAGGCTGACGGCGCTGGTCTACCGCCTGGATGCGCCGGACAATCTTTTCCCCTCCATCCATTGTCTGGAAAGCTGGGTGTGTTTCCGGGGGGCGCTGAAATTAAAGAGGGCGCCCGTCTGGTATCCCCGGGCCATGCTGGCGGTGACGCTGTTGGTATTTGCGTCCACGGTGCTGGTGAGGCAGCATGTGCTGGCGGATATTGCGGGAGGCGTGGCCGCGGCGGAGATCGGTATGGCCATGGCGGGGCGTCTCCCGTATCGGGGAGGGAAGGAGTAATAGTGGCATGAAAAGAGGAAAATGGTGGAGCCTGCTGTTTTTGGCGCTTGCACTTCTGACAATATGGGCTGTGGTCTCCAACAGCCGGGGATTTTCTTTCCCGCGGCTTGTCACGGTGCTGAAGAACGCCTCACCGGGCTGGATGGCGGCGGCTCTGGCCGGGATGTTAGGTTTTATATGTTTTGAGGGGATGGCGGTGCTCTGCATCCTCAGGGCCTTTGGATACAAAAGGCATGTCGGGCGCGGCTTTTTGTACTCGGCGGCGGACATCTATTTTTCCGCCATCACGCCGTCGGCCACCGGAGGACAGCCGGCCAGCGCTTATTTTATGATGGAGGACGGCGTTCCGGGTGCGGTGGTGGCCATATCCCTGGTGGCCAATCTGGTCATGCATTCCCTGTCGCTTCTGACAGTGGGGATCGCGGGCTTTCTGGTGCGGCCGGGGATCTTTTTCAAATTTCATCTCCCGGGGAAGATCCTCATCGGCATCGGCTTCCTGGTGCTTTCCATGCTTGCGGCGGCTTTTTGCCTGCTGATCGCAAAGCCGGGGATCCTGGAGAAGTCCGGCCTGTTTTTCCTGAGGCTCGGGAAAAAGCTGCACCTCGTCAGGCATGAGGAGGCAAAGCGGGAAAAGTTATACCGGGCGATGGACGAATACAGGAAGTGCGCCGAGGCCATGGCGGGCCACAGGGGCCGGTTCGGGATGGCGTTTGTGTTTAACCTGCTGCAGAGGATCTCCCAGGTCACGGTCACGCTGTTCGTATACCTGGCTGTGGGCGGAAGGGCGGAGCTGTCCGCGGACATATGGTTTACCCAGAGCTTTGTGGCGCTGGGGACGTACAGCGTTCCCATCCCCGGGGGAATGGGGGTGGCGGATTATCTGCTCATGGACGGGTTCCGGGCTTTTATGGGCGAGGGTGAGGCGGTGAACCTGGAGCTGATCAGCCGGGGGCTGTCATTTTACGTGTGTATGATCGTCAGCGGGTTTGCGGTGCTGGCGGGAATGGTCGGGAACATGAGGAAGAAAAAAGATCGGGCGCGGGGAACGGCGCAGAAATGGAGTACAGAATGATAGGGGTCTTCGACTACACGGTTTGGCTGACATATCTTTCCCTGATCTCCGCGGTTCTTGGGATAGTGGTCTCGTTACAGCAGGCGGGGCATCCTTACATAGGCGTATTTTTCCTGCTGTTCTGCGGCCTGTGCGACGCTTTCGACGGCAAGGTGGCAAGGACAAAAGGGAACCGGACCGCGTTTGAAAAAAAGTTTGGCATCCAGATAGATTCCCTGTCCGACCTGGTGGCTTTCGGCGTACTGCCCGCCTGCATCGGGAACGCCATGGTGAGGGTGTGCCCCAGTATATCGGAAGTGCCTGTGTTCCGCAGGGAGGGCCGCCTGACGTTCCCGGGGGAGGTCTTTCTGTATGTGATCCCTGCCTTATACGTCCTTGCCGCGCTGATCCGGCTCGCTTACTTCAACGTGACGGAGGAGGAGCGCCAGGAGGCGGAGGACGGAGAAGCGCGGAAATATTATGTGGGGCTTCCCGTCACCTCGGCGGCGCTGCTTTTTCCCACTGTCCTTCTCCTCCAATATCTGATCCCCGAGGACATCACGCTGATCTATTTCGGGGTGATGCTTCTGGCGGCCGTTTTGTTCTTGGGAAAGATCCGGGTGAAAAAGCCGGGGCTGGGCGGCATCCTGGCGATGATCGGAATCGGCGTATTGGAATTTGGGATCCTATTGTGGAGAAGATAAGCGAGAGGGGGATATGTCTATGCGGGAACCGGTGAGGCCGGAGAAAGCCGGGGCCGCGGTGGAGTTTTTGTATCGCTGCCCGGCGGGAAGGCTCCTGTTAAAACTGTTCAGCTCCAGGCCCGTCTCTTCGGCGGCGGGCCTTTTTTTGAGTTCTCCTTTTTCCAGGATCCTGATCCGCCCGTTTACGCGGAAGAAGGGGATCTCCCTGGACGAATGCGAGAAGGAGGAATATAGGTGCTTTAACGATTTTTTCTGCAGGAAAGTGCGCCGGGAATGCCGGCCGGTGGACCCTGCGCCGGAAGCGCTGATCGCCCCCTGCGACGGGCTGCTCAGCGCCTATACGCTGAGAGGGGACCTTGTCCTGCCGGTGAAGCAGAGCCGCTTTTCCCTTTCGTCGCTGCTTGCGGGAGACGAGGTCCGCGGGGAGTACGAGGACGGCCTCTGCCTGGTATTCCGGCTCTGCGTAGAGCATTACCACCGATATTGCTATATAGACCGGGGCGTGAAGGGGGAGAACCGCTTTTTGCGTGGAAAGCTCCACACGGTGCGGCCCATCGCCCTGGAGAATTTCCCGGTCTTTGTTGAGAACTGCCGGGAATATACGGTGATCGACACGGAGAATTTTGGCCGGGTCATCCAGATGGAAGTGGGGGCCATGCTGGTGGGCCGGATCCACAATTACCACGGGAAGGGCGAGGTACGGCGGGGACAGGAGAAGGGGAGGTTTCTGTTTGGGGGCTCTACGGTCATCCTGCTCTTCCAAAAGGACACCGTCGCGCTGCCCCGGGAGGTATTCCTGGCAACGGAGGCCGGGATGGAAGTCCCGGTGAAGCTGGGGGAGAGGATCGGCACAAAACACTGCGCAAAAACACCCGCAAAAACACCATAACAGAAATCAATAAGTTCTGTTTGAACAAATGCGGCGACTATGTTATCATGGTAGGTAGAAATTTTACAGAAAGGCATGGTTAAACGCATATGGGTATGACAATGACGCAGAAAATCCTGGCCGCCGCCGCCGGGCTTGAGAAAGTGGAGGCCGGCCAGCTGATCGAGGCGGATCTGGATCTGGTGCTGGGAAATGATATCACCAGCCCCGTCGCTATCAAGGAGATGGAGAAATTTACCGCAAAGGGCGTGTTTGACAAGGATAAGATCGCCCTGGTGCCCGACCATTTTGTGCCGAACAAGGATATCAAGTCCGCGGAGCACTGCAAATGTGTCCGGGAATTTGCGAAAAGGAACGAGATCACGAATTATTTTGAAGTGGGGGAGATGGGCATCGAACATGCGCTGCTGCCGGAGAAGGGCCTGACCGTGGCGGGGGATGTGATCATCGGCGCGGATTCCCATACCTGTACATATGGCGCCCTGGGCGCGTTTTCCACCGGCGTTGGCAGTACGGACATGGCAGCCGGCATGGCTACCGGCAAGGCATGGTTCAAGGTGCCCTCCGCCATCCGGTTCCGCCTTACCGGGAAGCCCTCCAAGTGGGTCGGGGGCAAGGATGTCATCCTGCATATC
>CANPYT010000085.1 GCA_947588705.1 uncultured Acetatifactor sp.
CTTTTTTACATCAGCCGCTTGAAAAAAACTTTTTATACATTTTTCATTTTACCTATTGACATTTCTTAGCTGGACTTGATCCTGTCCACTGCCTCGACCGTATTTTCATAGCTGCCGAAAGCAGTCAGCCGGAAATACCCCTCGCCGCTGGGGCCAAACCCGGAACCGGGCGTTCCCACCACATTTGCCCTCTCCAGCAAATAATCAAAGAACTCCCAGCTGGTCATGTTCCCGGGTGTCTTAAGCCAGATATACGGCGCGTTCACACCGCCGGAGACCGTATAGCCCGCCTCCTTCAGGCCGTTGTAAATATAACTTGCGTTATTCATATAATATGCCACCTGTTTTTTTAACTGTGCCTTGCCCTCCTCAGAGTACACGGCCTCGCCCGCACGTTGGACAATGTAGGGTGCCCCGTTGTATTTGGTCCCATGCCTTCTGGCCCACAGGCTATGTAGCGCCACGTCTCCGCACTTCAGCTCCTTGGGGATTACGGTAAATCCCAGGCGCACCCCGGTGAACCCGGCATTCTTGGAGAAGGAACGCAGCTCGATGGCACAGGTCCGGGCGCCGTCACACTCATATATGCTGTGGGGAACGTCTTCCTCGGAGATATAAGCTTCATAGGCCGCGTCATAGATGATCACCGCCCCCACCTTGTTGGCATAGTCCACCCACTCCTGAAGCCGGGTTTTTGTGACAGCGGCGCCGGTGGGATTGTTGGGGAAGCACAGATAGATCAGATCCGGCGTCTCCTTGGGCAGATCCGGCGCAAAATCGTTTTCCGCCGTGCAGGGCATATAGATCACATCGCTCCAGGTCTCCGTGTTCCTGTCATACGTCCCTGCCCTTCCGGCCATCACGTTGGAATCCACATACACCGGATACACCGGGTCGCAGACGGCGATCTTGTTGTCCAGGCTGAAGATCTCCTGGATATTGCTGGAATCACATTTCGCCCCGTCGGACACAAAGATCTCGTCCGCCGAAATATCGCAGCCCCTGGCCTTGTAGTCGTTCTCCGCAATAGCGTTCCTCAAAAACTCATATCCCAGGTCAGGCGCATAGCCGCGAAAGGTCTCCGCCTTCCCCATCTCGTCCACCGCGCCGTGCAGCGCCTGAATGATAGCCGGCGCCAGAGGCTGCGTCACGTCCCCGATCCCAAGCCGGATGATCTTTTTGTCCGGGTTGGCAGCGCTGTACGCGCTTACCTTTTTCCCGATGGTGGAAAACAGATAGCTGCCCGGCAGCTTCAGATAATTGTCGTTTAGTTTAAACATATTTGCCTCCCTTTCCGCGCTGTTTCCCGCGCAGTCTTTACCTCACGCATTTCCTGCTGTGTACGATTATTTACGATATGGTTCCCTCAAACACCGTCCTGGCCGGTCCCGTCATATAGACCAGGTCATTCTCCCGGTCCCATTCGATCGTCAGCTCCCCTCCCAAAAGCTTGACCGTTATCCGGTCATCCGTCAGGCCATTCAAAATGCAGGCCACCGCCGTGGCGCAGCTCCCGGTGCCGCAGGCAAGCGTCTCGCCCGTTCCTCTCTCCCAGACCCGCATAAACACATGTTTCCGGTCAAGGACCTCCACAAACTCCGTGTTGGTATGGTTTGGGAACCGCTCATGGCACTCGAACAAGGGCCCGACCTGGTCCAGTTTAAGCTCCGCCACGCCCTCTGAAAAGATCACGGCGTGGGGATTTCCCATGGATACACAGGTCATGCGGTATTCCCTGCCGCCCACCAGGATGGGCTCGTCGATCACCCGGCTGCCGCCCGCCTTCACAGGTATCTGAGACGGCTCCAGCACAGGACGCCCCATATTGACCCGAACCGCCGATACAGTGCCCCGGCCCTGCTGCCCCATCGGCCTTTCCACCTCCAGATCCAGGTATTTTACCTTGCCGGCGCTGACAACGGTAATGCTCTCCCGGTCCGTCAGCCCCTTGTCATACACATACTTCCCGACACAGCGGATGCCGTTCCCGCACATTTCCGACCGGGAGCCGTCGGCATTGTACATCTCCATCTCAAAATCAGCCTCTTCGGAGGGATTGATGAAGATCAGCCCGTCGCTTCCGATCCCGAAATGCCTGTCACTCAGCCTGCGGGCCAGCTCGGGCTTATCCTCCTGGGGAACTTTTTCCTCAAAGCCGCTTATGTAAATGTAATCATTCCCACAGCCTTCCATCTTTAAAAAACGCACGTTATTTATCTCCTTTCTCCTTCCCGGACTCCGCGCGGGGCCAGACGCCCACACGCTACTCCTGCATCATCGACAGCACCATCAGCGCGGTCTCTACCAGGTTCGTACCGCTGTCCATGCTGCACTTTTGCAGATAGCGGTGGGCCTCCTCCTCGGTCATATGGTTGCGGTCCATCAAAAGATCTTTCGCTTCTTTGATCGAAGACTTCTCCTCCTGGCTCCTGACCCTGGGCTGCAGGCGGGCCTTGCGCCTCCGCCGCTCGATCCCCTCCGACATCATCGCCACCGTGCTCACCAGGTCATGGACTTTCAGGGGCATGGAAAGACATACGACACCCTTGTCCTCGCACTGGCTCAGCAGACGGTCCGAAGCCATCAGGAGCATCTCAAACCCCGCCGGAAGGAACTCCTGCAGATTGGAATATACCATATCCGTCAGTTTATAGCTGCAAATGACGATCCCATCGTTCAGACCGTCCGCCAGGCTGATCGCCTGGGCTCCCGTGGTGCAGACTCCGACAACCCGGAAACCGTTGCGCACCAGCACGTTCTTGATCCCTTTCGCGTCCTCCAGCCTGGGCAGCACTACGATTAAATTTGTCAAATGTCCACCTCCCGTTCACGTTATTCATGAATCAGAAGGAGCTAATACCGGTACAGATATTCCTGGATCTCCCACTCGGAAACATTTGCGCGGTATCTCTGCCATTCGTCTTCCTTGGCCGCAATATAGTTTTCCGCAATATGCTCTCCCAGCACATTCAATATCAGCTGATCTTTTTTCAGCTCTTCCAGCGCTTCCAGGAGAGTCCCGGGGAGATGTTCGATATTCAGCGCTTTCCGCTCTTCATCCGTCATATTGTAGATATTGCAGTCCACGCTCTCAGGGGGCTCGATCCGGTTGACGATCCCGTCCAGGCCGGCCTTCAGGCACACCGCCAGCGTCAGATAGGGATTGGCCGCGGAATCCGGGCTCCTGAGCTCGATCCTGGTGCCGGAGCCGCATGCTGCCGGGATCCGGATCAGAGGGCTTCGGTTGGTGGTGCTCCACGCGATGTACACCGGGGCCGCGAACCCAGGGACCAGACGCTTATAAGAGTTTACCAACGGGTTTGTGACGGCGGCCATCCCCTTGATATGCCTCATGATCCCGCCAATAAAGTAGTAAGCCTCCCTGCTCAGCCCGTTGGGATCTGCCTTATCTTCAAACAGGTTCTTCCCATCCTTGTGAAGAGACATATTGATATGCATACCGGAACCATTGACGCCGAGCTTGGGCTTCGGCATAAATGTGGCATGAAGGCCGTGGCGCTTTGCAACGGTGCGGGCCGCCAGCTTGAACGTCATGATATTGTCCGCAGTGGCCAGCGCCTCATCGTATCGGAAATCGATCTCATGCTGCACCGGCGCCATCTCATGGTGGGACGCCTCAATGATCATCCCCATGTCTTCCAGCACCATGACGATATCGCGCCTGGCGTTTTCCCCTCCGTCCAGAGGCCCTATATCGAAATAGCTCGCCTGCTCATCCGTCTCCGTCGTCGGCCTCGCGTGTTCATCCGTGTTAAACAGGAAAAACTCGCACTCCGGCCCCACCTCGAAAGTATACCCAAGTTCCTTCGCCTCCGCGACGACCCGCTTCAGCACATAGCGGGGGTCTCCTGAAAACGGCCTCCCGTCGGGATGACACACATCGCACAGCATCCGGGCCACCTTTCCCTGCTGGGGCCTCCAGGGAAGTATGGCAAAGGTGGAGGGATCCGGATGCAGGCACATATCCGACTCCTCGATTCCCACAAAGCCGTCGATCGCCGAACCGTCAAACATACACTTGTTATCTAATGCCTTATCCAGCTGATTCGCTGTGACCGCAATATTTTTCAGATTGCCGAACATATCGGTAAACTGCAGCCGGATAAACTCCACATCCTCTTCTTCCGCGATTCTCAGAATATCTTGCCTGGTATAATTCTTCATCAAGTAAACCTCCGTTCTCTCTGCTGACAGGACGCCTCAAAGCGCACAAGGGCAATCCCTCCCCCCTGCCGAAGACGCCCTTGTCTTTTACCACATGATAGCAATCATTGACGTTCCTTGTCAATGGCATATTGTAACTGTTCCCTCTGAACACGTCAACCGTCTGAACTGTTACGGCATATTCTTTTCTATGGCCACATATCTATTATAAAGAAAAATCGTCCGGAAAGAATCAAAGGGGAATAAAGATGAGTGCAAAAACAAAAATCGTGGTACTTCATATGAAAGAAGTGATCTATACCGGGATCTTTGCCATCCTCGGCATTCTGCTCATTATCCTGTTGGTCATGATGTTTCTCCCCAACCGGGAAGAAGATCCGGCCCCGAAGGATGAGGCTGTCACCACCGGCGCGGACACTCACTACATACCTGGCATTTACACCACAGAACTGGTGCTGGGCAGCCAGGCCATCGACGTGGAAGTCATCGTGGACGAAGACGCCATCACCTCCATCCGCATGGTTAACCTGAATGATGCCGTCACCACCATGTACCCGCTGCTGGAGCCCGCTTTCGACTCCATCTGCCAGCAGGTGTACGAACTTCAGACGCTGGATCAGGTCACTTATACCGCCGAAAGCAAATACACCTCCCTGGTCCTGCTGGAAGCCATCCAGAACTCCCTGAACAAAGCCAAAGCGTCTCCCTCGCCATCCGCCAGCCCCCAGGCCCGCTGACGGCAGGGGCGGGCGGCGGAAAACCTGCGCAGGCGCCGCTTAAAGACCTGAAGAAAGCTGCTGCCGCTCTCCACCTGTGAGACGGCGGCAGTCCGATCCAAATCTCAAAGCCTCTCCCCCAGCCCTAACCACAGCGCCGCGCTGGCATCAGAGGGCATCCGCAGGTCTCCCCTGGGCGATAGCGCCACACTTCCCACCTTCGGCCCGTCCGGCAGGCAGGAACGCTTAAACTGCTGGCTGAAAAAGCGCCGGTAAAATTGATCGAGCCATTTCTGGATCGTCTCCTTCCCGTACAGGCCGTGGAATGCCTTCTGGGCCAGCCTGTATACCTTTTCCGGGGAAAATCCCCAGCGCAGCACATAATATAGGAAAAAATCGTGAAGCTCATAGGGCCCCACCAGTTCTTCCGTCCTCTGGGAGATCTCACCGTCAACCGGCGGCAGCAGCTCCGGGCTCACCGGGGTGTCCAGAACATCCGCCAAAACCTCCCGCAGTTCCCTGTTTTCACAGGTCTCCGCGCAATACTGCACCAAGTGGCGCACCAGCGTCTTTGGAACCCCCGCGTTTACGCCGTACATGGACATGTGGTCTCCGTTGTAGGTGGCCCACCCCAGCGCCAGTTCCGACATATCGCCTGTGCCGACGACCAGGCCGTTCCGCTGATTCGCCAGATCCATGAGCACCTGCGTCCTCTCCCGGGCCTGGGCGTTTTCGTAGACCACATCCCACTTTTCCGGATCCTGGCCGATATCCCGAAAGTGAAGGAGGACGCTCTCCCGGATGTCGATCTTCCCGGCCTCCGTTCCCAGCGTCTCCGCCAGCTTGTACGCGTTCCCACAAGTCCTGTCCGTGGTGCCGAAGCAGGGCATGGTCACCGCCAGGATCCCTTTTCTGTCTAACCCCAGCAGGTCAAAGGCCCGGGCCGTCACCAACAGGGCCAGCGTAGAATCAAGCCCTCCGGATATTCCCACCACGGCATTTGCGCAACCCATATGCTCCATCCGCTTTTTCAGGCCGTAAGACTGGATGGAAAGGATCTCTTCACAGCGCAGCCTCCGCTTCTCCTCCTCCGCGGGCACAAAAGGCGTACAGCTGAAAACCCGATCCAGCCTGGTCTCCTCGATCTCCATGGAAAACCAAGCCTTCACACAGGTCTGCGGCGTTTTGCCAAAGGTTCCCCGCCTCTTCCTCTCATACAGCACCCTCTGTACATCCAGGTCCGCATACACCGTCTCGTTCCGGAACCGCTTCGCCTGCGCCAGGACCACGCCATTTTCCGCGATCAGGTCATGGCCGCCAAATACCAGGTCCTGCGTGGATTCCCCCTCTCCCGCCGAGGCGTACACATAGCCGCACAGCAGCCTTGCGCTGGCAGACTTTACCAGAAGCTCCCTGTATTCGTCCTTCCCTATGGTCTCGTTGGAAGCGGAAAGATTGGCGATCACCGTAGCCCCCTGCAGCGCAAGACGGGCAGCGGGAGGCTCCGCCACCCATAGGTCCTCACAGATCTCACAGCCCACCTTAAACTCCGGAATATCCCTGCAGCAAAACAAAATATCCGAGCCAAAAGGGACCTTATCCTCCCCCAGAGAATAAGGCACCGCTTCCAGGTTTCCCGCCGCAAAATGGCGCTCTTCATAAAATTCCCCGTAAGAAGGGATATTGACCTTCGGCACCAGCCCCAGGACATGCCCGTCGCTGAGTACCGCCGCGGTATTGTAAAGCTGGCCGTCACGCTCCACAGGCAGCCCCACCATAAAAAGCCCCTTCCGCCCCCGGGTGGCCGCAGCCACCTCCAAAAGCATACGCCTGGCCTCCTCCAGCAGGGCCTGCTGCAAAAACAGATCGCCGCAGGTATATCCTGTGAGACACATCTCCGGGAACACGATGAGCCGGGCCCCCGCCTCCCAGGTTTCCGTCATTTTTTGAATAATAACACCTGCATTGTATCCTGGGTCGGCCACCTTTATTTTCGGCGTCACAGCCGCCGCTTTGATAAATCCATGCCTCATAGCGCTCCCTCTCCCCGGAGAAGGTCAGGCTCCCCGGCTCCTGTCATACAGCTTCTCCAGCTCGTCCACGCCAAATGAATAACTACTGTTACAGAAACTGCAGTTCACCTGGATCTCTTTTCCCTCCCGGATCATGTCTTCCAGCTCGTCACTTCCGAGGCTGATCAGCACCTTCTCGATTTTTTCCCGATTGCAGTCACACGCAAAGACCACCGGCTGGGTTTCCGCCATCTTCGGCTCAAGGCCCTCCAGCAGCAGCTCCAACATCTGCTCCGGGCTTTTTCCCTCATCCAGCATGGCTGTCACGGAGCGGATCCCCTTCAGGTTCTGTTCCAGCCTGTCTATCACTTCCTCCGCCGCGAAAGGCATCAGCTGCAGCAGGAATCCTCCTGCCTGCCGCACGGTATTGTTCCGCTCCATCAGCACTCCAAGCCCCACCGAGGAGGGGATCTGCTCCGAAACCGCAAAGTAACTGGTCAGATCCTCTGCGATCTCCCCGGTCTGAAGCAGAGTCTGCCCTACATAAGGTTCCTTCAGCCCGAGATCCTTCACGACGCTTAAGGTGCCCTTCCCCACCGCGCCGCCCACGTCCAGCTTACCGGCACTATTGGCCGGAAGGATCACATCCGGCACTTCGGGATACCCCTTTACCCTTCCGCGGGAGTCTGCTGTGACCGTCAGCCCCCGCACAGGGCCGTCTCCCCGGATCTGCAAAGTCAGGATATCCCTGCTGCCTTTCAGCATACTGCCCATCATCGCCCCGGCGCTCAGCAGGCGCCCCAGCGCGGCCGTCACCACCGGGCTGGACCCATGCGCCTTTCTTGCCGCTTCCACCGTCTCTCTCGTGGTACAGGCAAATGCCCTGACCTGGGCGTCTGCCGCCGATGCCCTCACCATGTAATCTCTCATTTCATCCTCATTCCCGTTTCCGCTATCTTGCAGAGCTCCGCCGCCTATTCCGCAGCCGGAAGCTCCTTTCCATGTTCTCCCGCCACGACACAGACGCGCTGGCTCTCCGGCGTGACCGTTCCTCCCGTGTCCGCGTCCATCGCCTCCAACAGCCTCATTCCAGCCCGGTCCAGCAGCTCCGCCATCTGTTCCAGCGTATAGCCCCTCTGCACATGTATTTCCGTAAACCGGCGGAACAGGCCGCCCTCCCCGCGGACAAACACGGTCAGGTCGTACTCATTCCGGCTTTCCTCCGGGTCGTAATAATTCTCCCAGATAAAACTGCAGTCCTCCCGGTTTTCCGCGATGGTGGTGTTCCCGATGACCTGACGGTACTTATAGTCCGTATTGAAATCAAAGATAAAGATCCCTCCGGGGAACAGGTAATTATTTACCAGCGAGAACACCCGGAGCAGTTCTTCCTCCTCCAGAATATAATTCAGGGAGTCGCAGACGCTGTAGACCGTTCCCACGGTACTGTAAAGCTCCAGGTCCCGCATATCCTGGAGAAGATACAAGATCTCGGAACCGCTTTCCGCCTTCTTCTCCATAGCGATATTCAGCATGGACTCAGAGAGATCCACACCGATCATGTCGTAACCCTTTCCGTACATCAGTTCCGCCAGCGTTCCCGTGCCGCAGCCCAGATCCACCACCAGGTTCCGCTCGGCGTCCAGCGGCTTCTCTGCATCCCTCTCCGGCCGGGAAACGCCATATTTCCGAATCAGTTCCTCCAGGCGCAGGCTCCACATCTCATAGGGGGTATCGTCCATCAGTTCATCGTAAACTTCCGCAAAATCAGAATATGTCTCCGCCATTTACGCCACCCCGATCGCCCCGAAAACCCCGGCGCTCACAAGGCCCATGATCACTCCCGCCAAAATCACGCCCAGCAGCACCGCCAGTACGCTGGACCGGAAGTCCATATCCAGCAGGCTCGCCGCCAGCGTTCCCGTCCATGCCCCCGTTCCGGGCACGGGAATGCCTACAAACAAAAGCAGCGCCAGAAACAGGCCCCTGCCCGCCTTGGCCTGTAATTTTTCGCCGCCCTTATGGCCCTTTTCCAGGCAAAAGGTAAAGAACCTGCCGATCACAGGTTTGTCGGCGCCCCACTCCAACACTTTCCTGGCAAACAGGAAGATAAACGGCACCGGAAGCATATTCCCGACAATACAGACCAGGTAGCTCGGCAGCATCGGAAGGCCGAATCCCACCGCAACGGGGATCGCGCCCCTAAGCTCGATCAGCGGGATCATAGAGCAAAAAAAGAGAAACAAATATTTGGCAAGCATAACTTCTTCCATCCTTCTATTATGATTTTTGTATTTAAAATTTATCCACGTAATCCCTCAAAAATGCCAGGAGAGCATCCATTTCCCCGTCGGTTCCCACCGTGATCCGCAGAGAATTGGAGATCCTTGGCCTGTCCCAGTAGCGCACATAGATGTCCGCCTGCCGAAGCGCCTGGAAGATCTCTCCCGCGGGAATGGACGCGTGTGTCACAAAAAGGAAATTGGCTTTGGAGTCCGGAAAGGAAAAGCCAAGTTTCCGCATCTCTTCCTTCACCCGCTCTCTGGTGGCTATGATTTTGGCTGTGGTGGCTTTAAAGTATCCGTCGTCCCGCACGGCCTCCACGCCCAGGCGCTGTGCCGGCAGGTTCATGGTGTAAGAGTTAAAGGAGAACTTCACATCGCTCAAATACTTTATCAGTTTCTCGTTTCCGATACAGAAACCGATCCGCAGGCCCGCCATGGCCCTTGACTTGGAAAAGGTCTGGACAACCAGCAGATTATCATACTTCTCCAGCAGCTTAAGGGCGCTCTCCCCTCCAAAATCCACATATGCCTCGTCCACGATCACCACCACATCCCGGTTCTGGCGGATGATCTCCTCCACCGTTTCCAGGCCCTCAAGTACGCCGGTGGGCGCGTTGGGATTCGGGAAGATCACCCCTCCGTTCGGCTGCCTGTAGTCCTCCGGCCGTATGTGCCAGTTTTCGTCCAGGGCACAGACCCGGTAGGGGATCCGGTACAGATCCGCCCATACATCGTAAAAGGAATAAGTCACGTCCGGAAATAAAATCGGCTTCCCGCTGTTAAAAAACGTCAGAAACGCCATGGACAGCACATCGTCGGAGCCTACCCCCACAAACACCTGCTCCGGTTTCACATGGTAATATGCCGCCAATGCCTCCACCAGCGGAGCGGCGCTGGAATCCGGGTACAGCCGCAGCGCGTCGCAGTCCAGCCCTGCCGCCAGCCTGGCCACTCCAGGAGCCGGCGGATAAGGACATTCATTTGTATTTAGCTTGATCATCCCGGGCCTGTTTGGCTGTTCCCCGGCCACATAGGGCACTACCCGGCGCACATTTTCTTCCCACTTCATGCTTCTCTACCTCCTGCCATGCTTTTCCAGCTCTCCCCGGTATATTTCCGCCTGTTCCCGGCAGCCCATCCGCTCATAACAACGGACCAGCCCTTCCAGGCCCTTTGCCCCTCCCGTCTGCAGATCCAGGATCGGCTGGGTCTCATACACCGCGTTGTAATACCAGACTGCCGCCTCCTCAGGATCCCCATTGTCCTCATAAAACTGCCCCAGCTCGCAGCAGATCTCCGAACAGGCTTCCTCCGCGATCACCTTGGAAGTGTACTTAAAAAACGTCACCGTATCTCCCGCCAGCCTTGCAGCCCTGGCCACCACACAGCATGCCTCCTCGACCTCCTCCTTGTCCCGGCTGACATCCTCCGCCGAGGACTGGAAAAACTCCGCGGCGCCCGCAAAATCCTCCGCGTCTCCGGCCATCATCAGTTCCCTGGCATAGAGGTTATGCAGCCGCTTGTCCGGCCGGAATCCCGCCGCGCAGTGCCGCCTGAGGCCCGCCAGGTCCCTTTTGGCGTGATTTCCCTCCGCCATGTGGGAGATAACGATATCGCTGTCAAAGACCACCGGGGCCAGCCTGACCGTCTCGTGGATGGGCGCTTCCCACACAAAATCCCGCTTCCGTTTAAAAAGCTTGGGCCGGTATTCTTCGTCATAATTGTACACTGTCCTGAACTGGAGCTGATTTGCATATTTCATCTGCACGATCTCAATCTCCGGAAGCAGCGTCTCTTTCAGCCGGCGAAACCGCTCCCTGTTTTCCGGGTCTATCACCTCGTCGGCGTCCGCGGAGTAGATATATTCCATAGAAGCCTTGGAAAAGGCAAAGTTCCGGGCAGCGCTGAAATCATCCGTCCATTGGAATCCATAGATCTTGTCCGTATATCCCGCCGCCACTTCCCGGGTCCGGTCCGTGGAACCGGTATCCACTATGATGATCTCATCCGTCAGCCCTTCCAGGCTGTCCAGGCATCTGGCAAGAATCCGCTCCTCATTCTTGACTATCATACACAGGGAGATCGTAATCACCTGCATCCCAACCTTTCCGCCGCGAAACACGGCTCAACAAGTATAATAATACCAAAATTAAAATCCAGGCACAACCATTTCTCTTTTATTTTCATTATTTTATAAAAATATGGGTAACAGTTCAGCCGGTTGACGTGTTCAGAGGGAAATCGTGCTCGCACGAATTTTACTCTGAATACGGCAACCGAGGGAGCGCCTTTTTATGAGCAAAGATAGGCGCAAGGCGCCGGAGAGCGCGTAAGCGCGGCTTTGCGAATGGCGCGGGCTGAACTGTTAC
>CANPYT010000086.1 GCA_947588705.1 uncultured Acetatifactor sp.
AACAGGGAACTCACCATGGGGAAGGTGATCTTCCAGAGGCTCTCCCACTTGGTGCAGCCCTCGATATCCGCCGCCTCGTACATGCTGGTGGAAATGGTCTGCAGGCCCGAAAGGAAGATGATGATCTGGATACCGGAGGAGATCGCCACGTCGTAGATATTGTCAATGATCTCAAACAGCTGCTCGAAAGCCCTGACGCCTACGCCGGACGTCCTCAGGATCTCCTGGATCGCGTCCGTGACGCCCGTGGTGCCCTGGGCGTTCACTTCCACCGTCTGGGCGACGGCCGCCATCAGCGCGTTGTCCGAATCCAGCTTCAGCATGACCCCGGAAGCCAGGATCACCGGAAGGAAGAACACCGAACGGACCAGCGCCCTTCCATGGAACTTCTGGTTCAGGACCAGCGCCACAAAGAAGCTGAACACCATGATGGCCACGGAATAAATAGCCATCCGGGCAAGCTCCTCCGTCAGGAGCCTGACGTAGTCCGGGTCGATCCGGAACGCATAATTGTAATTGAAGATACCGCGCCACACCGGATTAAACGTCCCAGCGCCCAGCTGCACATCACAGAAACTCATATAGAGAGACTGGATGAGCGGCTTCACCATAAAGACCAAAAACCCTATGATGAACGGCATAATGAACAGATATCCCGAGATGGCTTTTCGTTTTTGAAGACCTGCTAACTTGTTCTTCTGTCTTTTCATAACCACTACCCTTTCTGAAAACGATTTCTACACCTTATGTGCGTTTCAGCGCACTACCTTGTAATCCCTTGCGGGAACTTCCACGCCGTCCGGCGTCACCGCGTCGGTAAAGCCGTAATTCACATAGACTTTGGTTCCGTCCTCATAGACCGTGCAGGACAGTTCCGCGTTCAGCTTTTCGTGGTCAACCATCTCCTGATTGAATACATGCCCCATTTCGCTGTTATATCTGTTGTAGATCTCCATCATCCTGTCATGCCATGCCGCAAAATCGGAGGCGTAATACTCTGTGTAAAGGGTCTTCTGCAGGGCGAACGCCGTCTCCCGCATCAGGGAGAAGGAAAGCCCGGCGCCGTACTCCGCAGACTCTAACAGTTCTTCTTCCTCGTTGCCGCAGGTATTCAGCGGGGATCCCGTGTAATCCACAAATCCATGGATCGCCAGCTGATAGAAGGGAACTTCCTCGTCCAGGATCGTGTAGCCGCTGCCGGCCAGATCCATGTTGGTCACCATATCCGCGTATGCCACAGCATAATCATTTCCCATGTTGATCAGGTTCTTCTGGCCGCCGTCCACAATCTCTTTCAGCATCTGGGACTGGGAATCCATGGCCTGCTGCCTGCTCACCATATTCTTTGTATAATAGTCGGAGGAAAGATCCATTCCCGTGTCGCGGAAAGCCACATTGGCATTATACTTGGCCGCCGCCGCCGCAAGCACTTCCGTGTTCTCCTGGATCACGTCCGGATGCAGCAGGTAATAGCTGTCCACGCCCTCCCTTGCGCTGTAAGTCACCGGGCTGTATACAAAGAGTTCCGCCCGCTCCTTGGAAAGGAATCTGGCCGCGTCCGTAAAGGAGAAGAATCCGTCCAGCAGGCCGCTGTCATATTCGTAATGGGTCACGCCCTCCAGGTAGAGGTCGACCCCAAGCTCCTTCGCGGTATCCCCGAAATTCTTCAAGTCTTTTTTGCTTCCCAGGGCGGAGATCGTCTTCGCCTTCCGCAGGATCTTCTGGTTCACGCCGCCGTTGCACCATCCCGTATATTTTACGGAGATGTTTGCCATGCCCTCGTCGCTCAGCTGCCGGATCATGTCCGCCGCCTCGCTGTACTTTGTCAGCTTCAGGGGCCTGGAGACCGGTACGCCCAGGAGCTGCCTCACCTTGTCTACGGCGCCCACGATCTCAAGGGCAACCGGGGCATCCTCGTCGTCGTTCTTCACAAAATACCCGTCATACTTGTCTTTCAGGTATCCCTGGTAAGCCTTCGCCATATCCACGTAGTCGTCGCTGTTCACGAAGCGGTACCGCTGCGTCATGGTCTCGTGGGGCAGCGTCTCCAGGAACTTATACACATTCTGGCTGCCCAGGTCGCCTACTTCAAACAGCTCGCGGGGGCTGATGCTGTACTGTGCGTTCACATAATTGTAGCTGCTGCCGTGTCCGGCGATATCCGCCTGTATGGAGGCGTAAGGCGCGCCCTCCTCCAGGATGCAGATAAAGGAATCGTCGCCGTTGGCGATGCCGAATACGTTATAGTAAGCTCTCGTGTCATGCACCACGGCGTCTCTGGACAGTGCCATATCCCAGCCATAAAGGTTTGAATAGTAGGACGCCTGAGAAAGCTTGTTGTTGTTGAAATTGATCAGCGCTCCGCCGCCCTCCGGGACAAGCAGATATCCCTCGTCCTCCGGGCCGCCGGCTCCGAAATAAGGAAGGAGCACCATGGTATAGATAGGTGTGCTGGAACGGCGCTCCAGGTCGTCGAGAGGCATCTCCACCACCAGGTCGCCATCCTCGAGACGGTAGATCACGCTCACGTTGAATGTCAGGTTCTTGCTGACCTTTTCCTTGTTGCTGAGCGCTTTGTCCGCCTCATAAGCCTCCGCGTCATACCCGGCCGACTCAAAGATCTCTTCCAGCTTCGTCAGGGCCGCGCCCTTGGCGGAACTGCCCAGGATATAGATGGGCTCCGTCTCAAAGATGGGATAATCGGCCACCAGGGAATCCCTATCGTCATTCTTGCCCAGGCTGTTGATGTCATACTTCTTATAATAGCGCTTGATGAAGCCGGAACCCGTGTTGTCCAGCTGCGCCAGGATCGCGTCCATCTTTTCCACCGTAGTCACCGGAGGGATCATATATTCCCGCTCCGACTGGCTGACGGAATAATCCACCCTGACATAATCGTCTCCCTGTTCGATCTCGTACAGCCCGTTGGGGATACCGTAGGTAAAATTGTCATAGGTGGTGGTCGCGCCCGTGGAACCGCTGAAGGTCAGGAGCAGAGTGGACTGCAGCCTGCCCTTGTACGCCGCCAGAGCCTGGGGATCGGACGCCGCGTCAGGCGGGTTGGAATACCAGACCTTCCCCGTCTCCTTCACCTCAAGGGTAAACTGGGTCGTAGCCGGATCCATGGTGAACTTCAGCTTGTCATTTTCCACCACGATGGGGCTTGTCGTCCCGTCATACCCCCTCAGCTCTATCGCCGGCGTCGGCTCGGTCGTCGTCTGGAAATTGATGATCACCACGATTGCCACCGCCACAATGGCCGTTACGATCAGGGGAACCGCCATGCCCTTCAGTTTCCCGATCAACGCCGCCTTCCATGCAGCTTTTTTTACTGATTTTTCTTTCTTCATGGTCACTCCTATCCTTCCGTTCTGGCAGATGTCCTTTTCTTTTCCACCCCTGCTATAATCGGAACATGATCTCCTTGGCCAGGGAAATAAAGTATGCGATTCCCTGGGAGATCATGCTGAAGAACAGCAGCAGGATAAATACGATCACCAGCATCGCAAACAGGCTGGCAAAAATAAACAAGATATTCTTTCCCATGTTGAACTCGTGGATCTGCCCCATGGCCGCCACAAACAGCAGGGCTGCCCACACAAGGGAGATCGCGCTGAGAGCGGAATAAAACTCGGCTTCGTCCACCGTCACGAAATTACTGAAGATCATCAGCGGGAACTGCATCAGCGGGTAGGGCGTCAGCGCATAGCAGCTTGCCATATACACCTGCCCCAGCCTTCCCTTGCCGTCAAACAGCGTCGTCAGGCCCCAGTTTCCCACTACAAACATCGCCAGGGGGAAGGCAATACTGGCTATATACAGGAAGATATTGATATCCTCCCAGTACACCGTCATAAAAATGAAACTTGTATAACGGAGCTTCATCACCCTGATGAGAAGCGTAAGGATCAGGATCGTGTTTGCCGCCGCGTAGGTCCCCCTCTTTTCGTGGGTGAGATCCCAGAAACCGTCCAGAGGATGTGTGGTACAATACAGCGCAAACCTTAAGCTCTTCAGATATTTTTGAAATGTCTCTTTCTTTTTCAGTGCAGCAATCATACCGGCCTCCGTTCGTCTATACTCTGAATATGTCTGCGATATCTATCTCATGCCTGATCCTCTTGATCCTGCCGATGGAGAGCGGAACAAGGAAAAGCACTAAAATCACAATGACAATCACCACGATGTGATCTTCCACCCATTCCTTACGGTACTGCTTGTAAGCCTTGGAGTAGTTCTCATCATCATACTTCAGTTCAAAATAGTCCATGGCCTCATGGTACTCTTCCTGACGGAGCAGAGAGCGCCCGATGCCGATGTAGGCCAGGTCATAGTTGCCGTCAAGCTCCATGACGTCCCTCCAGCTGTCGCCGGAAGCATTGTAATCGCCTGCGTCGAACTGTTCGATAGCCTGATAGACCAGCTCGCCGAACTCGGTGGGGGTAAACAGGGTTATGCTGCAGTCCAGGCTGTCCAGGACCATCAGGTCATGCCCCATATGGTCAATGGCCGTGGGGCGCCGGAAATAACCGTCCATATTGCCGTTGCCGCCAAAGCAGAACACCGTCTTTCCCTGGTCGTCGTAGCCGAAGCAGCGTCCGCGGTTCTTGTCAAGGCATATATAAATATCATTATCCAGCACTGTCACGTCCGTAAAATAGGAAGGGCCCTCATAACCGCCGCCCTCTCCCCAGTACAGATCCCCGTAGACAGGATACTCGCCGTTCTGGACCAGGATATCGCTTCCCATCAGGTTCAGCTTCCGCACCGCGTCAGCCGCGCCGGAATCCAAGTCCGCTTCGTCCTGGCCTCCGGCACAGGCGTAAATGAAGCCTTCCTGATCCATATAGATATTGTCATATGCGGTGGGGACAAAGGAAACCATACGCTGCCTCTGTTCCTGCGTCGCGAATTTCTTCCAGATGTAATCCATCCAGTCGTAGGTAACGGGCGTCGCGCCTACAAAACCGGAAAACGTGCCGTCCGACTCGTACTTGCACAATCCCTGGTTGATGCTGGTGGCGATGCAGTACACACGCCCCGCGGTATCCACCACCAGTTTGGACGGCTGGAAGGTGCTCTCCGCGCTTACCGTGGAATCCACCGGGAGGTCAAACTGAAGGATGTAGTTCAAGTTGCTGTCCATCTTCACGATCCTGGCATTTCCCTTGTCGCAGATATAGATGTCGCCCTCCTCCGACACATAGATGTCCGTGGGCCCGGAAATATTTTTTACATCCGTATTCCCCTGCATGGTGTCAAAGATACGCACGACCTCAAACTGCTCGGTACCGGTGCGCTCGATCTGGACGATACGGTTGTTTCCGGTGTCACAGATATAGATCATGTTGTCCCGGATAAACATCCCCTCCGGACTGCTGAAATTCAGATCCAGGCCGAAATCCGGCGCGGTGTACACCTTCGTCACCGTATAGAAATCCGGAGAATCCTGTACGTCGCCCCAGTAGTCATAATTGTATGTATAACTTCTCTCCATGGCGGATGCACTCATGGAAGGCGCCGCTAAAACCACTGCTCCCAGCGCCAGTGCGCCGATTGTTCTTATTATCCTTTTCATACGCCACCTCATTCTCTGTTAATCCTTCAGACCGGAGCTTGCCATCGTCTCCAGGATCTGGCTCTCGGAAAAGATAAAGATCGCAATAGGAACTATCATCAGAACCACCAGCACGGCAGCTCCCTGGCCCGTCCTCGCGATACCGCCGCTCTGGATCTGCTGCATGGCATATACCAGCGTCTTCTTTTCTTCGGAATAGATAAAGGTAGCAGCCTTGTTGTTCCAAAGCCCCTGCACCGAGAAGATGATCAGGGTCATCCAGGCCGGCTTCACGTTCGGCATCACGATGCCGCTGAACACTCTCCACTCGTTTGCGCCGTCGATCTTTGCCGCCTCGATCAGGGAGGTGGGCAGGCCCTCCATAAACTGCTTCATCAGGAAGAGCCCCATGGGCGATGCGAACGCCGGGATGATAATGGACCAGTAGGTGTCGATCCATCCCAGCCGGTTCAGGATCAGGTAGTTGGGAATCTGTGTCACGTAACCCGTGAACATCATCGCCACCGTAACGAGCTTAAAGAATGTGGCGTTGCCGGGGAAATCGTATTTCGCCAGCACAAATGCTCCCATGGAAGCCACGATCAGATGCCCGAAAGTACCCACAAAGGTGATGAACACCGTATTGAACAGGTATCTCGAAAAGGTCACCCAGGATTTCCCCATGGTCACGAACAGGTCGGAGAAGTTATCCATCGTCGGGTTCTGCGCCATTATCCTGGGCGGGAACTTAAACAGCTCATCCAGCGGCTTCAGCGCGTTGCTGACAGCGTACACAAGAGGGAACACCATGACGATCGCCACCAAAAGCAGGAACAGGTACAGGAAGAAATCTCCTGCGATAGAGCGGTTTGGCTTTCTTCTCTTGATCAGCTTCTTGTGATATACTGCTTCTACAGTTTCTTGCTTCTTTTTCTTGCTCATCTTGCTCATATCAGGTTCCCACTCTCCTCAACAGACTTTGAATTGCTTTGTTACACAGGATCATCATCAAGAACAGTATCGTTGCGATCGCGCAGGCGTAACCCATCTCAAATCTGGTAAAGCCGTAGTCGAACAGGTGAGTTACAATGGTACGCGCCGCGTAGTCCGTACTGGGATATCCGCAAAGCGCCATGGTCACATCGCAGACGCCGAATGCCTGCGTGATGGACATGACCGCACCGAACATCAGCATGGGCTTCATGTTCGGCAGCGTGATGTACCACAGTTCCTGCCAGCGGTTCTTGATGCCGTCCATATATCCTGCCTCGAACTGGGATCTGTCCACGCCCTGGAGACCTGCCACAAAGGAGAGGAATCCGGTTCCCAGGCTCATCCAGAGGATGACCAGCATACAGATCGGCAGCATATAGGTGGGGTTGATAAACCAGAGGATCGGCGTATCGATGATACCCACGTTCATCAGAAAGGCGTTTACATATCCGTATGCGTCACCCCGGAAGAACACGGAGAAGATCACGTAGCAGTTTCCGGCGATGGAAGGGGCGTAGAACACGACCACGGCCACGCTTCGCACCCATCTGGGCAGTTCGTTGATCAGCCAGGCGAACAGGAACGACATAATGTATCCAAGAGGGCCTGTAACCACAGCTATCAGGAAAGTATTCTTCAGGCCGATCAGGAAGATGTCATCCTCGAGGATCAGGCTGATATAGTTCTGAAGGCCGATAAAGCGGGGGCTCTCCAGAATGTTGTAATAAGTAAAGCTGTAAAAAATGGATATTACCACAGGCGCCACATAAAACAGGGTAAAGAGCAGCGCGTAAGGCAGGAGGAACGCATAACACATCTTGCTCCTCTTCGCCTTCTTCCAGGCAACTTGCATATTGTGCTTTCGCAGGGTAAAATACTTGTTCACATACTCTTTCATGCTCATACCTCTCCGCCCGCACGGCGGGCATCCATCTCTTCTCTATTCCTCCACCGGCAGGCCGAACTCGATCCTCTTCTTTGTAATCTCATCGTTGATCGTAACCGCATAGTCGATGATGGTCTCACGGGAGTCCGTCTTCTCATTGATCACCTTTCGGATAGCGTTGGTGATATGCCGGCCTGTGAAATATCCGCCGGGCACTTCCCGGATCCCGACAGTCTGATCCCACTGGGCATCCAGCACTTCTATGTCGTCGGAGCTCCAGGACAGCTGTACGAACGCGTCCTTGTTGGCTGTGGCATAACGGGCCGAGGAGCCAAGCAGCGCCTCGATCTCACGTCCGAAACGGACCTGGGTGTCAGGCTGCGCCCACCACTTCATAAATTCCCAGGAAGCCTGCCGCAGGCTATCCGACTCCGTGGCGATCATCATGGTCGCGTTCCCTGTGATGAAGTCAGATCTGTCAATGTATGTGCTTCCGTCCTCCGCCGTGTACTCCGTGCCGGGGATCAGCGCGAAATCCCATAGTCCTCTGATCTCAGGCGCCGATACCATCAGCGTGTTGTAGGTGGAGTATGCCGAAATACCGATAGGCATCTCCCCGGAACGGAAACGGCTTACGAAATCGTACACCGTGGGGATACCGTAATCGTTAAAGTATCTCACATAATCCTTGAATGCCTTTACTCCGGCCTCATCGTCCACCGTCGTCTTGGTCCCCTCCTGATTGTACATGTCTCCGCCGTACTGGAAGAGCAGTGTAAAGTACAGTGACAGATCCGGCGCGTTGGAAGCGACTGCCGTCGTCGCCGTCGCCGTCGCGCTGCTTCCGGCCGCCGTAGGGATCCCGACGGAAAGGTTGTTGCCCTGGATCGTAGGAAGCATCTCGATCAGCTCCTGCCAGGTATTCGGTACGCCGAGCCCCAGCTCTTCGAGGACATCTTTCCGGTAGAACATAACGTTGAAGGTCTGCGTCTCAGGCACTGCGTAAATATGTCCGTCCAGGCGGTACTGCTCATAGGAGCTCTCCGTATAATGGTCAAACACTTCTTCCCAGCCGTCAAACTGGGTCAGGTCCTCTACCGCGTTACGGAGCGCATAGTTCACAGGCTGATCCGCGCCTACGGAAAGGACTACGTTGGGGCCTCTGCCCGCCATCACGGCGTTCATCACGGCGCCGGGGTCTACCACTTCCACGTTGACCTTCACTCCCGAATCCGGCGTGAAGGTATCGTCCACCATGGATTTCAGGATGGTACCCTGATCCCGTCCGGTCAGCACCCACACCTTGACTACTTCCTCGTTGCTGCCTTCCTCATACACATCGCCCACCGCGTTGTAATCGACTACGAAGGAAGCGGCGAAGGATTTGATCTCATGCCACAGCTTCGCAAAGAACCCGGCCTTTTCCTTCTCAGGCTTTGCGTTCTTGCCGCTTACCACCAGGTAATCCACATCCAGCTTCGTCTCGCTCAGGTTCAGGGAAGCGGTGCCAAGGGATGTGATGTTATCCTTAAAGGTCGTGAACTCCAGCGTGATCTTCTGCGGCTTCTCGCAGAAACGTTCAAGCTGCTGCGCCACCGTCTGGGCCGTGGCGATATTGTCGGCCTTCTGGCCGCTGTAGGCCACCATGTCATCCACGATCTTGAAAAGCCTCTTCGCCTCAAGGTCCATGGCCTCCATGACCTCGGGATAGCTTCTCTCTATGTAGTAATCTCTGTACTGGTCGGGAGTCGCTCCCGTATATACCAGGATCTTCCTATAGATCTGGTTCAGGCGGAACGTGGAATCTTCCAGTTCCTCAAGGATTGCGCCCACGCCACCCAGGGTCGCTTCCAGGCGGATCGTATGCTTTCCCTGCGTCAGATAAAAGTCAAAGGGATTTCCGTCCGCGTCCGCAAGCTGCATACAGTTCCAGTCATTACTGTACTCGAAGGCGATCTCCTTCAGCTCCTGGAACGGGATCTCGCCGTCAATGTAAACGCTTCGGCTGGACACCACGCCTCTGGAGTAATTCTGGCGCCCCTTCACCATGATATTGTAATATCCGTCCTCCGGAACTTCAAATTCCCACTCGATCCACTGCCCGGAGCTTCTCCAGGCGTCGCCGCCCACATAGTTCAGGACAGTCGTGGTAACGCTGTTGGGCTGCGTCGTCGGAGACGATCTGTCATATTTTGCGTACAGGGAAGACTCGGAACGGTATGTAGAATCTTCTCCCTGGATCACCTGCATATAGTTTGCGGAAAGGTCGCTTCCGGCCGCGCCGGGCTGCTTTGCCAGGTATTCCTCATAAGTGTCGAGCTTCTGCACCTGGCTCACCACCAGCTTCCGCAGGACCATGGGCTCGTTCTCCGCCGCAAGGCCGATCTCGTTTTCGCCCGCCTCAAGATAAAACATATAAGGCTCGGTCACATAACCCATGTCGTCCCTGAAATACGCTTTCTGCCAGTCAAAGACCTCCACCTGGGTGGGCCGGATCTCGTTGCCCTGGTTATCCGTCTTCACCGGGCCGCCGTCTGTCCATATTCTCGTAAAGGAAATATTCCTGGCGTCCTCAAAGGGGATCTCCCCGTTGATGTAAACGACCCTCTCAGCCGCCACACCCCTGGACTCAGGGATCAGATACTCAAGATAAAAGTTATAGAATCCCGCCTCGGGCACGTTTACCTTCCAGGTAACGGTGGAGCCGGTATCCGTAAACAGAGCCTTCTCCTCGCCCTCATAATTATCATACACTTCCACGGAGCCTTCGGATGTGTAATCAAACAGGTCCACTTCCGTGTCCTGTGCCGGCTGCGCCGCGCCGGCATGGTCATTCAGGTAACCCGTATAGGTTCCCGTCCTCTCCATGCCTTCCACGTCTGTGCTGAGATCCGCGCCGGCGTACTTATCGTGAAAATCTTCCACGCCGCGCAGAGACATCAGGAAAGCCACCAACACGATCACTGCCACTACGACCACTGCCACAAGAATTTTCTTTCCAGAGCTCTTCATACTTTCCTCCACACATCAAGTAATCATTACACATTACACTTTGCATACAAAATGCACATAGCCTTATATATATAATGCCATATTACCTCAAATATGTCCAGTGTTTCTATTCATTTGTTGCTATTTTCCAGTCAATCTTTGCGCTTTTTTTGTGCATGTTGCATATCGCGCTCCCGGGATCTTTCGTAAATTATACCATGTAACAACAGCATCGTCAAACACTTCATCGCTTTAAAACGTTACTTTGGGCAACTTTGGGCAACAGCTCAGCGGTAGCGGCGGCAGCAGCGGCACGGCGGCAGCAGCGGCACGGCGGCAGCGGCGGCAGCAGCGGCACGGCGGCAGCAGCGGCACGGCGGCAGCGGCGGCAGCAGCG
>CANPYT010000087.1 GCA_947588705.1 uncultured Acetatifactor sp.
TGAAAAATTCTCTGTTTTGACGAGGAAAAATCTCGCATTTATTCAATGGGACTCAACTGCTAGGCTGAGTAGTTACCACGGAAAGTGAAAACGAAAAATGAAAATCTTTGAAAATGCTTGCATTCTATCGAAGTTTATGGTAACATATTACTTCGTGATGAATCATTTCCTTGCTCGCATATAGTGGCGGGCCAGAGACCAAAAGGAGGTAGCAAACAATGAACAAGTATGAATTAGCGATCATTGTCACGGCTAAGATTGAAGATGAGCAGAGAGCAGAGGTTGTGGAAAAATGCAAGGCGCTCATCGAGAGATTTGGCGGTACAGTGACTAACGTTGACGATTGGGGCAAGAAGCGCCTGGCGTATGAAGTTCAGAAGATGAAGGAAGCATTTTATTACTTCATCAGCTTCGAAGCGGAAAGCACTGTTCCTGCCGAGATCGAGAGCCGTGTCCGCATTATGGACAACGTCATTAGATACTTAGTCGTTAGACAGGATGAGGCTTAATTAGAAAGCGAGAGAAAAATGAATAAAGTAATTCTTATGGGTCGTTTGACAAGAGACCCGGAAGTGAGATATTCCCAGGGAGCCAGTCAGACCGCGATAGCCCGTTTTAGCGTGGCTGTGGACAGAAGATTCAAGCGCGACGGAGATCCCACGGCAGATTTCTTCAACTGCACTTCTTTCGGCAGACAGGCCGAGTTTGTGGAGCGGTATCTGCACAAGGGGACAAAGGTGGTTCTCAGCGGCAGGATCCAGAACGATAACTATACCAACAAGGAAGGGCAGATGGTCTACAGTGTCCAGATCATGGTAGAGGATATCGAGTTTGCCGAGAGCAAGAATGCGTCCGGTGGAAATGAGGGCGGATATAATAACGGCGGTTATAACAATAACGGCGGATTTGGCGGAAGCCATAACAGTGCTCCCGCACCTTCCGGCGCAGGCGATGGCTTCATGAATATTCCTGACGGCATCGACGAGGAATTACCATTTAACTAAGTTTGACCATGTGTGATAGGAGGCAGTAAAATGGCTTATAATAAGGCAGAGAAACCCGATGCTCCGGTTAGAAAGAAAGGCGGAGTCCGCAGAAGGAAGAAAGTTTGCGTGTTCTGCGGCAAGGACAATGTGATCGATTACAAGGACACCAACAAGCTGAAGAGATACGTTTCCGAGAGAGGCAAGATCCTTCCCCGCCGCATCACCGGCAACTGCGCAAAGCATCAGAGAGCGCTGACCGTGGCGATCAAGAGAGCGCGTCATATCGCGCTGATGCCGTATGTTCAGGATTGATGTGATTTTGTAAAGACGGCCCTGACGGGAAAAGACACCGTGCAGTCGGTTTATATGCCGCTGCACGGTATTTTTATAACCTTTGTAACAGTTAAGCCAGCCGCCAGGCATGATGGAAAATTTGTGCGGGCACGATTCCCCATCATGTCTGGCGGCTGAGGGAGCGCCTTTTTTGAGAAAAGTAACTTTTCTACAGAACATTCCCTGATTTGACAAATTAAATTGTGGCATAGTGTAGTTAAGTATGATAAAATAGGGAGTGGGTGGAAAATTGCACCGCAGAAATCAGAGGTTTACATGAAGAAGAGAATCAAGCTAAAAGGTCGGATCAAGACCTACATACAGTTTTGCATTTATCTGGGGATCCTGCTGATGGTAGTCGATGTGGCTATGTTTTTGATCGATCTCCGGGCGGGTGCGCTCCTGTCAGGCTTCACTGTATTTTATTTTGCGATCACGCTTTCGCTGTATTTTTACAATCGGCCGATCCTTATGAACGAGCTGGTCAGCTTTGCCACGGAGTACGGTCAGATTCAGAAAAAGCTGCTTCGGGAGCTGGACCTGCCTTACGCGCTCTTGGATGACGGCGGGAAGGTGATTTGGACCAACGCGGCCTTTGAAAACGCTGTCCATCAGCCGAAGGGTTACAGCAAATCCATCACCGCGCTTTTCCCGGCAATTACCCGGGACAGGCTTCCGGATGAGAACGGGGTAGACGAAGCCCAGTATGAGGTGGAATACGAGGGAAGCGAGTTCGTGGCACGGTTTCGCAAGATATCGCTGCGGGATATGGCGGCGAACAGCGACATGATCGATGCCGCGGATTATGACGGTTATCTGATCGCGTTGTATCTCTATGACGAGACGGCGCTTCATATCGCCCTGCAGGAGGTGGATGACCAGAGCCTGGCGGTGGGGATGATCTACCTGGACAATTATGAGGAAGCGCTGGAAAGCGTGGAAGAGGTCCGCCGTTCCCTGCTGATCGCGCTGATCGACCGTAAGGTGAATAAATATATCTCCGGTTTCGACGGTATCTGTAAAAAGCTGGAGAAGGACAAGTATCTTGTGATCTTGCGGAAGAAGGCGATCGCGCAGCTCCAGGAGTCACGGTTTGACTTGCTGGAGGATGTGAAGACGGTGAACATCGGCAACGAGATGGCTGTGACGATCAGTATCGGCGTGGGCCTGAATGGACTGACTTATGCGCAGAATTATGAGTTCGCCCGAAATGCCATCGACCTGGCGCTGGGAAGGGGCGGCGACCAGGCGGTGATCAAGACCCCTGAGAGCGTCATATATTACGGCGGCAAGAGCCAGCAGGTGGAGAAAAACACCCGCGTAAAGGCGAGAGTGAAGGCACATGCCCTTCGGGAGATCATTACCAGCAAGGACCTGGTGCTCGTCATGGGGCACCGTATGCCGGATGTGGACAGTTTTGGCGCGGCGGTGGGGATCTATCGCATCGCCCAGACGCTGGAGCGAAAGGCCCATATTGTGCTGAACGATGTGACATCGGCTATTTCGCCCATGGTGGACCTGTTTCGGAACAATCCCGAGTATGAGGAGGATATGATCCTCAACAATCAGGCGGCGATCGAGGCGGCAAACAGTAACTGTGTATTGGTGGTGGTGGATGTAAATAAGCCCTCCATTACGGAATGTCCGGATCTGCTGCGCTTTTGTAAATCTGTGGTAGTGCTGGACCACCACAGGCAGGGGACCGAGACGATCGAGAACGCGACGCTTTCTTATGTAGAGCCTTATGCGTCCTCGGCCTGTGAGATGGTGTCGGAGATCCTTCAGTATACTTATGACAACATTAAGATCCACGCGGAAGAAGCGGACTGTATGTATTCCGGCATTATGATAGACACCAATAACTTTATGACAAAGACCGGTGTGCGGACGTTTGAGGCGGCGGCCTTCCTGAGGCGGAGCGGCGCGGACGTGACGAGGGTGCGGAAGCTGTTCAGGGAGGATGCCCTGGAGTACAAGGCGAGGGCGGACGCTGTGAGCCAGGCCGAGATTTACAGGCAGTGTTTCGCCATTTCGATCTGTACGGCGGACGACCTTCCGAGCCCTACCGTGATAGGGGCGCAGGCGGCCAATGAACTGTTGAATATCAGGGGGATCAAGGCAAGCTTTGTGCTGACGGATTTTCAGGGCAAGATCTATATCAGCGCCCGCTCTATCGACGAAGTGAACGTACAGATCATCATGGAGAGGATGGGCGGCGGAGGCCATATGAGCACTGCCGCGTGTCAGATGGAAGGCGTGGGGATCATTGAAGCCATCGGTGTGTTGAAGCGCACCATCGATTCCATGATAGAGAGCGGCGAGATTCTATAAAAGACAGTACAGAGAAAGGATTTTATGACATGAAGATCATTTTATTGCAGGATGAGAAAAAGTTGGGAAAAATTGGCGATATTATCGAGGTCAGCGAGGGGTATGCCAGAAATTACATTCTGCCGAAGAAAATCGGTGTGGAGGCAACGCCAAAGAATATGAACGACCTGAAACTCAAAAAGGCAAATGAGAACAAGGTCGCTCAGAAACGGCTGGAAGAGGCGACGGCGATGGCGGCGCAGATGGAAGAGAAACAGGTGACGATAAAGATCAAGGCGGGAGAGAACGGGAAAGCGTTCGGATCCGTAACCGGAAAGGAAATCGCGGCGGCCTACATGGAACAGTATCATATAGAGATCGACAAGAAGAAGATCGTGCTTCCGGAGAGCCTGAAGAATTTTGGTTCCTATCAGGTCAAGGTGAAGCTACATCCCCAGGTCACGGGAACGTTGACGGTGAATGTAACGGAAGCCTGAGAGGGTTGACTGTTTTATGGAAGAAAATGTGTTAAAGAGAACGCTGCCCTATAGTGCGGAAGCGGAACAATCGGTTATCGGCTCCATGATCATGGACTCGGAGGCGATCGTGGTGGCCTCTGAACTGATCACCGGAGAGGATTTCTATAACAGACAGTACGGTATCTTGTTTGAGACCATGGTAGAGCTTAGCGAAAGCGGGAGCCCGGTAGATCTTGTGACCTTACAGAACCGCCTTCGGGAGAAGGATGTGCCTCCGGAGGTCAGCAGCCTTGAATTTGTGCGTGAGCTGATCAACGTGGTGCCGACTTCTGCAAATATCAAATACTATGCCAACATTGTGGCGGAAAAGGCTACGCTGCGCCGCCTGATCCGGCTGAATGAGGAGATCGCCAATATATGCTACGCAGGTAAGGAATCTCTGGACTACATATTGGAAGACACGGAGAAACGGGTATTTCAGCTAGTGCAGAAGCGGACCACGGACGACTACGTGCCGATCCGGCAGGTCGTTATGAAAGCGCTGGACAGAATAGAGATGGCGGCCAGAAATAAGGGCAACGTTACCGGTATTCCCACGGGCTTTATCGATTTGGACTATCGCACTGCGGGAATGCAGCCGTCGGATCTGGTGCTGATCGCCGCCCGGCCGTCTATGGGAAAGACGGCGTTTGCGCTGAATATTGCCCAGTATGTGGCGTTTAAGAAGAACCTAACGGTGGCGATCTTCAGCCTTGAGATGAGCAAGGAACAGCTGGTAAACCGTATGTTCTCCCTGGAATCGAGTGTAGACGCCCAGAAGCTGCGCACAGGGCAGTTGAATGACCAGGACTGGGAGAGGCTGATTGAGGGCGCCGGTATCATTGGGAAATCAAATCTGATCATTGACGATACCCCCGGGATCTCCGTGATGGAGCTTCGGTCCAAGTGTCGTAAGTATAAGCTGGAGCAGAACCTGTCCATGGTCATTATCGATTATCTGCAGCTGATGACCGGAAGCGGGAAAGCGGATTCGCGGCAGCAGGAGATATCGGATATTTCCCGATCCCTGAAGGCGCTGGCCAGGGAACTGAATGTACCTGTGCTGGCTCTGTCTCAGCTCTCCCGCGCTGTGGAGCAGAGGCCGGATCACAGGCCCATGCTTTCCGACCTGCGTGAGTCCGGAGCCATCGAGCAGGATGCGGATGTGGTAATGTTTATATACCGGGAGGATTACTATAACCACGATACGGATAAGACCGGCGTGTCAGAGATCATCATCGCCAAACAGAGAAACGGGCCCATTGGCACCGTGGAGCTGGCCTGGCTGCCGGAATTTACCAAGTTTGCCAATCTGGAATTTGCCGGGCGAAAGCCAAAAGCGGATTTCTGAATTGCATATATGCCATACCAAAGAGAACAGATCGATCCTGTTCTCTTTTCTATTGCAAAAACTGTCGAAAGGAGAAGATTGGAAATGAAAATTTTCAATCGCGGGTTTGCGGCTGCGTACTGCCGGATGCAAACTTGTCATGCGCAGGGAACAGCGCGGAAATGGAGGAAGAGATGAGTAACTATCTGTTTATTTCAGACGCTGCGAAAGAGGTGAAGGTGGAAAGCCATGTGTTGCGCTACTGGGAAGAGGAGCTGCATCTGCCCATCAAGCGAAATGAGCTTGGACATCGCTATTATACCGAAGAGGATGTAGAGCGATTTAAACAGATCAAAGGAATGAAGGAAAGGGGATTGCAGTTGAAAGCCATTAAGATGATTTTGCGCGACGGGAAATTGGATGTGCTGCCGGCTGTGCAGGAACAGGGCGCAGGCGCGGAAGAGAATACCGCGGGAGCACGGGACGCGGAGCGTGGGGCCGCTGCGGCGGACGCGGAGGAAGCAGCCGGGGAGGAGACTGGTCTGGCAATCGATATTGTAGACAGCCGTGACAGGGAGATCGCGGCGGAGAGCAAAGCGGATAAGTCCAGGCGGCTTCAGTGGCTGCTGCAACAGCTGATCCGGGAGACCCTGCGGGAAAATAACGGGGAGCTCTGCCAAGAGATCAAAGAGAGCGTTGTGAAAGAGCTGGATTATCAGTTTAGGATGCAGGAGGAGCGAGACGAGGCCAGGGATAAAATGATGGCGGAGCGGGATGAAGAACATTATAAAAAGATGGACGAGCTTCTGCGGAAGAAAACAAAGACAAGAGAATTTAAACTGCGTAAAAAGAAGAAAGGCACCTCATCATGAGGCGCCTTTCTTCTTATGGTAAGATATGTTTCTGATAAGATATGTTCCCGTCATACGAGGTTTAGGTCAACCCTGGGAAATAGCGCCAACAGGGCAGCCGCCCGCGCAGGAACCACAGTCGATGCACTTTTCAGGATCGATCTCAAACTTGCCGTCTCCCATGCTGATCGCTCCCACAGGGCACTGAGCCTCGCATGCGCCGCAAGCTACGCAAGCATCACCGATTACATATGCCATAATAAAATCCTCCTTTAAATTGATAAAAATAATCGATAGCTGTAATTATTGTAATATAAAAAGCAGGCGAATACAAGAAAATTTTTCGCTTTTTTGAGCAAAGCTTTTTTGAGCAAAGGAAGCGGCGGAGCGACGAAAAGCGCGTCAGCGCGGCTTTGCGGATGGCGGAATGTATTCCGCGGCCGCTTTGAAAGAGCTGTCCGGGGCCTGGGAGGATCAGCTCATTCCGGCAGGGCATCCGCTCTGCGCTTTTTTATGCCGTCCAGGATCACTTTTTTCTTGTCGAGGAGAATTTTCTGATCCATCGGCGGTACGCCCTTTAACTTGTATTTCATGCCAAGGCTCTCATATTTTTTTTCTCCCATGGTGTGATAGGGCAGTACGTCCAGGGCCTTCAGGTTTTTGAATTGGCCGATGAAATACCCCAGCTGGTATAAGTATTTATCATCGTCGGTAATGCCTGGAACCACGACATGACGTATCCACATATCTACGTTTTTCGCGTCCAGATATTCCGCAAATTTTAAAATATTGGTGTTTGGCTGCTGGGTCAGGTCTTTGTGCTTTTCCGGATCGATATGCTTGATGTCCAGCATTACAAGGTCTGTCAGCTCCATGAGCCTGTTCAGCTTTTCCTGCTGTTCGGCATTCTCGGGATTGTAGGCGATCCCGGAAGTGTCAATGCAGGTATGGATGCCCTTCTCTTTGGCGAGGGTGAAAAGCTCCAGCAGGAAATCGATCTGCATCAGAGGTTCGCCACCGGTGACGGTGAGGCCGCCTCCGTGGGCATAAAAAGGGCTGTTCCGCTCATATTGCTCTATGATATAAGACGGTTCCATCAGCGTACCTCCGTTCATATCCCAGGTGTCGGGATTGTGGCAGTAGGCGCAGCGCATGGGGCAGCCCTGTACAAATACCACAAAACGGGTGCCGGGACCGTCAACAGTACCAAAGCTTTCCAGAGAATGTATCCTTCCTTGCATGTTCATTGTCTCCTTTTCCTGTTCTGGCTATTATTATAGCAGATTTGGGAGAAAAATCCATAGAAACTATATGAAATGCCCCGCAGCAAGCTGCGGGGCATTTGGCATTCGATCAGATCGCCTCATGGAAGGTACGGGAGATAACATCGGCCTGCTGTTCGGGGGTGAGCTTGATGAAGTTCACCGCATAGCCGGACACGCGGATAGTCAACTGAGGATAGTTCTCAGGATGCTTCTGGGCATCTAAGAGAGTGTCTCTGTTAAGAACGTTTACGTTCAGGTGATGGCCGCCCTTTGTTGCGTATCCATCCAATAAGTTTACAAGGTTGTCAACCTGTGCTGCACTTGCTGCCATGATTTTGTCCTCCTTATAGTTTGATTTTGATATACCCGGAAACGGCTTTGCCGTTTCCGGGCAGTTGCCTGTTTTGTTTCGGGGCAAGGGTCACTGATAATCGTCCAAACCCTGCTCAAGTGTGGGTACACTACACGCCAAAGGGGTTCTGGAACAATCCGTACATCCCATTGTCTGAACGCTTTTTGACTGCTCGCCCTGCTGGTCATAGTCCACATTTACATGTCCTACGCCTTCCGTCATACCGGAATCAAGCATTTTGATCAGGTCATCGATCATGTTTTTTTCGTCCATAGTGTCTCCTTTATTTTATTCGAAACAGATGAAAAAGTTCCATTTAATGTCTTTTATTTAAGGTCAAGCTCGATGTCGCCGGCAAATACCTTATCTTCCTTGCCCAGGGCGCCGGGGATGATGGTGAAGGTATTGGAGATACCATCCTGCGCATCATTGAAAGGCAGCTTGGATACGGAAGACAGGGAAGCCACTGCACCATGGGTATCGCGGCCGTGCATCGGGTTAGCTCCGGGAGCGAAAGGCTGGCCCTTCTTACGTCCGTCAGGAGTATTACCGGTAGCCTTACCGTAGGTAACGTTAGAGGTAATGGTCAGGATGGAAGTGGTAGGGATGCCATTCCTGTAGGTGTGATGTCTTCTCACGGCTGTCATGAACTTATGCACGATATCCTGGGCGATCTCGTCAACGCGGTCATCGTCGTTGCCGTATTTCGGGAAGTCACCCGTGGTCTTGAAGTCAACAATGATGCCGTCTTCATCGCGGATAGGCTCAACCTTTGCATACTTGATAGCGGACAGAGAGTCTGCCACGATGGAAAGACCTGCCACACCGGTTGCAAAGTAACGCTTTACGTCTCTGTCATGAAGAGCCATCTCTGCTCTCTCATAGCAGTATTTATCATGCATATAGTGTATGATGTTTAAGGTATTTACATACACATCTGCCTGCCATTCCAGCATATCCATAAACTTGCTGTATACATCGTCATAATCCAGGACATCGCCGGTAACAGGGCGATACTTGGGGCCGACCTGCTTCTTGGTAACTTCATCCACACCGCCGTTCAACGCGTAAAGCAGGCACTTTGCAACATTGGCACGTGCGCCGAAGAACTGCATTTCCTTGCCGATCACCATGGAGGATACGCAGCATGCGATGCCGTAGTCATCGCCGTGAACCACTCTCATCAGGTCGTCGTTCTCGTACTGGATGGAAGAAGTCTGGATAGACATCTTTGCGCAGTATCTCTTCCAGTTCTCGGGAAGCCTGGTGGACCAGAGGACGGTCAGGTTGGGCTCGGGAGAAGGTCCAAGGTTGGTCAGGGTATTCAGATAACGGAAGCTCATCTTGGTAACCATAGGTCTGCCGTCAACGCCTACGCCGCCGAGAGACTCGGTAACCCAAACGGGATCGCCAGCGAAGATCTGGTTGTACTCGGGAGTACGGGCAAACTTGATGCAGCGAAGCTTCATGATAAAGTGGTCTACAAATTCCTGGATCTGCTCCTCTGTAAAGGTGCCGTTCTTTAAGTCTCTCTCTGCATAGCAGTCGAGGAAGGTGGAAGTACGTCCAAGGGACATAGCCGCGCCGTTCTGCTCTTTTACGGAGCACAGATATCCGAAGTAGGTCCACTGGATAGCCTCTTGTACGTTTGCGGCGGGCTTGGAAATATCACAGCCATAGGAGGCAGCCATTTCCTTCATCAGCTTCAGGGCGGTCATCTGCTCGGAGATTTCCTCGCGGAGGCGGATCACGTCATCGGTCATCACGCGGCCGGTGGAATCTTTCTGCGCCTGCTTGTCCTCGATCAGCCGGTCGATGCCGTACAGGGCTACACGTCTGTAGTCGCCGATGATACGTCCGCGGCCATAAGCGTCAGGAAGGCCGGTGATGATATGGGAGGAACGGCAGGCTCTCATCTCCTGGTTGTATGCGTCAAAGCAGCCTGCATTGTGAGTCTTCCTGTGGATCGTGAAAAACTCGGAAATTTCGGGATCGACCTCATAGCCGTTGTCCGCGCAAGCTTTCTCGGCCATGCGGATACCACCGTAAGGCTGAAGAGAACGCTTGAAAGGCTTGTCGGTCTGGAAACCTACGATGGTCTCCTTGCTCTTGTCGAGATAACCGGGGCCGTGGGAAGTAATGGTAGAAACCACCTTCGTGTCCATGTCCAGAACACCGCCTGCTTCTCTCTCCTGCTTCTGCAGGTCAAGCACCTGTGCCCACAGATCCTTGGTATTCTGTGTCGGCCCAGCCAGGAAGCTCTCATCGCCATCATAGGGATGATAGTTTCTCTGGATGAAGTCGCGGACATTGATTTCTTTGTCCCACTTGCCTGTTACAAAATCTGTCCATTCTGCTCTCATTTTGAATAGCCTCCTATAA
>CANPYT010000088.1 GCA_947588705.1 uncultured Acetatifactor sp.
GCGTCGCCGCCTCATCACTGATCCCGCCCGAAGCCGCCTCCCGGCGGAGCGGGTCTCCAACGCCCGCGCCCATGGCCTGAGGCGCAGCCCGTCTTAAAAAACCATCTCAAATAGATATGATACACAAAAACAGCCCCATAGGCAAGCACTTTATGTTTTTTTAACTTTTATTCCTCTTTTATTCCTCCCCGGCCTGCATCCGGTCCAGCTTCTCCCTCTTATACGCGGCAAACCTGCCCTGATCCAGCGCCTCCCGGATTTCCGTCATCATCGTGTTATAAAAATACAGGTTGTGGAGCACACAGAGCCGCAGCCCCAGCATTTCCTTTGCTTTCAGCAGATGCCGGATATACGCCCTCGAATACCGCCTGCACGCGGGGCACCCGCATCCCTCCTGGATGGGCCTGTCATCCCGCTCATATTTGGCGTTGAACAGGTTGATCTTCCCATGGTCGGTGTAAAGGTGCCCATGCCGCCCGTTCCGGGTGGGATAGACGCAGTCGAAAAAGTCCACTCCCCGCTCCACTCCTTCCAGGATATTAGCGGGGGTACCGACCCCCATCAGATAGGTTGGCTTGTCCTGGGGCAGATAGGGAACGACCTGCTCCAGGATGTAGTACATTTCCTGGTGGGTCTCCCCCACCGCCAGGCCCCCCACCGCATAACCGTCCAGCTCCAGCTCCGAAATGCGCTTCGCGTGGTCGATGCGGATATCCTCATAGACAGCGCCCTGGTTGATGCCGAAGAGAAGCTGGCTTTGGTTGATGGTGTCCTCCAGCCCGTTCAAGCGCCGCATTTCCCTCCTGCAGCGCTCCAGCCACCTGGTGGTCCGCTCCACGGAAGCCTGCACATAGCTCCTTTCCGCCTTGCTGGGAGGGCACTCGTCAAAGGCCATGGCGATGGTGGAAGCCAGGTTGGACTGGATCTGCATACTTTCCTCCGGCCCCATGAAGATCTTGCGGCCGTCGATATGGGAATGAAAATACACCCCTTCCTCTTTGATCTTGCGCAGCCCTGCCAGGGAAAACACCTGAAAGCCGCCGGAATCCGTCAGGATCGGCCTGTTCCAGGACATGAACTTATGCAGGCCGCCCAGCTGCCGGATCAGCTTATCGCCGGGGCGCACATGGAGATGGTAAGTGTTGGACAGCTCCACCTGCGTTCCGATCTGCTCCAGGTCCGAGGACGCCACAGCGCCCTTGATCGCAGCCGCGGTCCCTACATTCATAAATACAGGCGTCTCAACGACGCCGTGCACTGTGTGGAGCCTGGCCCTCTTGGCCCGCCCCTCCGTCTTTAACAACTCGTACATGTTTCCCCTTATTCCGCCGCGGCAGCGGCCATTCCATAAGCGGGAGCTTTCCCGCCCTATTCCCTATTCCAATTCCTCCCAAAACTCCTCCAGGGTCATCCCCTGCTCCGTCATCACTGTGGCGGCTTCCACGCCCACATAGCGGAAATGCCAGGGTTCAAACTCGATCCCCGTTATGTACTCTTTCCCTTTTGGGTAGCGCAGGATAAATCCGTACTTATAGCAGTTCTCCGCCAGCCAGACACCCGCGTCCGTGTCCGCGAAAGACTCCGTCAGGGACTGATGCGTGGGTGTCACGATATCCAGCGCCAGCCCGATCTGATGCTCGCTGTAGCCCGGCACATTCACCGCCACGCTGGAGAGCTGAAAAGCCTCCATATAGGACAGGCCCTTTTTCATATATGCCTTCATGTGGTTGTTGAACAATTTCTTCTGATATTCCTGGGTCCGGTAAGGGGAACAGATCTGAAGCTCCACGTCCTCATCCTCCGCCGCCCGAAGCATCGCCAGGAGATCGTCGATGATGCGCTCGTCGATATACTGCTTTCCCTTTAAAGTCCGGATGGTTCCCAGCATGACAACATAGTCGTCGGGAATGGAATGCTGTTTGTTCACCAGCACCAGCCGCCAATCCTCCCTGGAAAAGTCCATATCGCCCACGTCTTCCGGCTCCGGCGCCGCCTCGCCGCCCTCCGCGCCATCCCCGTTCCGGGCCTCCCAGTCCTCTGCCGCCTCCAGGATCTCCGAGGCGCTGTACAGCTCCACGATATCCCCATGGGTTTCCAGGTATTCCCCATCCTCCGGGAAACCTTCCCCCTCCGGCAGGGAAATATCATCCAGGTCGATCTCCACTTCTTTCGCCAGCACAATATCCTCCGCTTCCTCGGAAATGCCGCTAAGTCCTTCCCCCTGCCCCGGATCCGGCGAAAAAATAGGGAAAGAGAAACTGCTGTAGACCACAAAGAGCAGGGCAGTCATGGCAACCATGGCAAGTCTCTTTACATTTCCGCGCAGATATGCCGCCCCGTGGAAGAAAAACAATCCCCCAGCCAGGACGGGGATGACCAGATACCTGCAGAATCTATTCTTTTTTCCGACCTTAGTCAGCTTCTTTCGAAAACGTTCCTCCAGTGATAGCCTGCTCAATGTTTTCTATGCCTCTGCCTCATTCGCTCCATTCACTATTTTGCGATAAAAACGCATAAGTATCAATTACAACATACCACATTTTTTCAAAGAATGCACCAACTTTTTTTAATTAGCTTTTTTAATTACCTTTTTTAATTAGCGTTTTTAATTATACCATGTCTGTAACAGTTCAGCCCGCGCCGTTCCCGAAGCCACGCTTACGCGCTTTTCGTCGCTCCGCGGCTTCCTTTGCTCAAAAAAACACTCCCTCAGCCGCCGGACATGATGGAAAATTCGTGCAGGCACGATTTTCCATCAAATCAGGCGGCTGGCTGATCTGGCTGATCTGGCTGGCTGATCTATTATAAATAATTTGCCTTTTGGGGCGGGATTCGTTATAATAAAACAATCAAATTATGTCTTCAGACATTACCGGGAGGTTTTTTATGGCAGGTTCATCATTCGGCAGCATATTCAGGATCACCACCTGGGGAGAATCCCACGGCAAGGCGCTGGGCGTCGTCATCGACGGTTGTCCCGCGGGGCTTGCCCTGGAGGAAGCCCACATCCAGAAATATCTGGATCGCCGCAAGCCCGGCACCAGTTCGATCACGACTCCCCGGAAAGAGGCCGACGCCGTAGAGATCCTCTCCGGCGTGTTCGAGGGCCGCACCACCGGCACTCCCATTTCGCTCATGGTGCGCAACACTTCCCAAATCTCCGGAGATTACAGCGAGATCGCGTCCTACTACCGCCCGGGCCACGCGGACTACACCTTCGACCAAAAATACGGATTCCGCGATTATCGGGGCGGCGGCCGTTCCTCCGGCAGGGAGACGGTGGGCCGGGTCGCCGCCGGCGCCGTGGCATGCCGGATCCTGGAGCAGCTCGGGGTGACGGTATGCGCATATACCCGCTCCATCGGCCCGGTGGAGGCGGATCTTTCCCTTTTTGACAGAGGCGCCATCCTCTCCACGCCGACCGCCATGCCGGACAGAGACGCCAGCGACGCTGCCGTCGCCTACCTGGAAGAGGCAAAAAAAGCCACCGATTCCGTGGGAGGCGTGATGGAATGTATCGTGGAGGGCCTTCCCAGCGGGATCGGCGACCCGGTCTTTGAAAAACTGGACGCCAACCTGGCAAAAGCCGCCATGTCCATCGGCGCCGTAAAGGCTGTGGAGATCGGGGACGGCTGCCAGGTCTCCTCCCGAAGGGGCAGCGAAAACAACGACGGATTCCGCTTAAGGGAAGGGCGCATCGTCAAATCCACCAACCATGCCGGCGGGATCTTGGGCGGCATCAGTGACGGAGACCAGATCCTTATTCGCGCCTATGTCAAGCCCACCCCTTCTATCTTCCTGCCCCAGCAGACAGTGGGAACGGACGGGCAGGAAAGGGAGATCCATATCAAAGGCCGCCATGACCCGGTCATCGTTCCCAGGGCCGTCGTCGTCTTGGAATGCATGACGGCCCTGACCGTGCTGGACGCCATGCTGTTAAACATGTCCGCAAGGATGGATTCCCTGCTGGATTTTTACGGAAAAGAAAGGAACTGAACGTCTCGTTCCTTCGTCTCAGGAGATCCTGTGAAACACGATACAGTTGGGCGGCCCGTTCATGATCATCGTTCCCTGTTCGATATCCACATGGAAAAACGTCATCTCGTTGCTCTCGTGGTTCAGCGCCACAAGGAATTTATTGTTGGGGAACAGGCTGGCATCCTTGGGGTACTCGCCGCTGACCGGCAGGCAGAAGATCTTTGTCAGCATACCCGTCTCCTCGTCCACGCTGTACAGCGTGGCGGAATTGTCGCCCGCGTTGGTGCTGAGCAGGTATTTGTGATCTTCGGAGAAGGTCAGGGCGCTGGCCGCGTTGGAGCTTCCCCGCTCCCGCTGCACCGTCTCAATGGTCTGGATCTTTTCAAAGCATGGCTGGTGATCCCTCTCCTCATAGGAATAGACATCGATATAACATTTCCACTCGTGCACAATGTAAATGAATCTTCCGTCTCTCGAGATCTTAATATGCCTGGGCGCGGATTCGATCTCGCTGCGGAGCACATCGGCCAGCATGACCTTCCCGTTCTGCAGGTCCAGCCGATATACGTTCACATGGTCCATCCCCTGATCCGCCACCAGAAGATACTTGTTGTCATGGGTCATCCTCGCACAGTTGATGTGGGGCCGGAAATTCCGGTCTGCCACCGTGCCAAGGCCCTTGTGGAAGATCTCGTCCGTGATCTCGCCCACGCTTCCGTCCTCATTCAGGCGTAGCACCGTCAGCTTCCCGTCGTGATACCCGGCCACAAAGAGATAGCTGTTCGTGTAATCCGTGGAAAGATAACAGCCCCTCATCCCGTTGATGGAGGCCAGGTTTATCATCTCAAGGCTGCCATCCTTCAGGATCTTATAGGACTCCACGCCGAAATCCGTGATCGAATACAGATATTTGTTATTGTGAGATATGGTCACATAGGAAGAATTGGTGATCTCCACCTTGTCCTTCTCTATAAAACGGCCCTTTTCCATATCCACATCATATATCTTGATACCATGGCTGTCGCCCTGGGTGTACGTGGATACGTATGCCACATATTTTTCCTTTGCCTTTTCCTTTGTTTTCGCCGATGCGTTCGTCGCTGCCATAACGCGCCTCCTTATCGTTTCAGTGCATATCTTAAATATAGCACAAATAACGCTTTTGTAAAATACTTTTTTCACACAATCCACATCCGCCCGGCACATGCCCCCGCCCTGTGCCGCTCCGCCGTCCCGGCGTCTGTCGGCGCAGCCTTTCGGCAGCGGTTTCCCGCCCTCTTCCCGGCCACGCCGCCACGCAAAAACAGACGGTCAACCTCCATGGGGACCGCCTGCCTTCTGCGCTGCCGTAAATCCGCAACAGTTCAGCCCACGCCATCCCCGAAGCCGCGCTGACGCGCTATCCGGCGCTGTGCGCCTGCCTCTGTTCAAAAAGGCGTTCCCTCGGTTGCCGTATCCAGAGTAAAATTCGTGCGGGCACGATTTTCCTCTGAACACGTCAACCGGCTGAACTGTCAAGTACATTCAGTTGTCGCAGCCGCAGTTTTCCTTGCGGCCGATCCCGGGATAATCCTGCCATCCCGATGGATTCCCATCGGAAGACGCGCCGGCTCCCGCTCCGTTTTCCCCGCAGCCGCAGCTATCCGCCTGTGCGCTGCCGCCGGGATAATCGTATCCGCTGCCTACTGTGGGAAATCCGTTTCCGCCGCCGGAGCTGTTTGCGCCGCCGGGATTCTTGCAGGCCCCGGAAGGTTTTCCGCCGCCGCAGCCACCGCCGGAACGCTCTGCGCCGCGGCTGTTGTTGGGAACATTGTCCGTTCCACAGCCGCAGCCACCGCCAATCCCGCCGCAGCAGCCAAGCAAAAGTAACAAAAGGATACAGTCCATATTGCCCACCGTATTTTTCTTTTACGGTATTTTATGCCGCCGGCCTTCCTCCTGTGCAGATCCATCCCTCTTTTTTCTTCCCCGGACCAGCTCCCGCCGGATGCAGGCAAAAGTCTCCCGCTCCCCCTTTTCCGCCAGCATACGCAACATCCGCTCCAGCTTTTCCCGCGTCTCGGGATGGAGCGGCGCCCGGACCGTTCCCCTGTTGTAGTACGCCAGGGGCGAGGCATCGGTGTATGCCTTTCCCTGATAAACCTTACAGGCGGCGATCCTGTCCATGACCATTTCCGCAATATAACGGTCCGGCATGGGCACCGGGGCCATCCGGCCGGGTTTCCCCTCCAGGCTGTAATCGACCCAGTATTCAAAGTGATGCCGGTTCCTGCCCTTATGGTGGAGCCATGCGGCGGAATATCCCTTTTTCTCCCGCTCCGCGTTGTTGGGGCTCCTGTTTCCCTGATAATACCTGGCCCCCGGCAGAAATTCCGTGGGGCTGTACTTTGACAGGTCGTGAGTCAGCCCCTGCCAGTACAGCCCTACCTTAAAGCATCCCACCGCCACCAGGTATTTGTGATAAGTGATCGTCTTAAAATGCTTCCATGCCTTGCTCATCTGTTCTGTTTCCGTTTCCCATATCTCTGTCCCGGGACCGGAGCGCTCACATACACGGCGATGCTCCGGGGCGCTATCCTGCGGACAAACACCTCGTCCTCGCGGACTGCCCCTATCTTTTTGCCGCTTTCCTCCGCTTCTGTGGAAAAGGCCAGCTCCCAGCAGGTCCCCCTGGGCGGCCTCGGCAGCGCCAGCTCATGGCTCTCCCAGTGCATGTTCATGGCCACGTACAGAAGGCGCTCTTCCTTCTCGTCCGCCGCCGCGTATTTCCCGCAGAGCAGGATGCCTATATGCCGGAAATAACTCTCCGTCTGGGGCCTCCAGGCATTCTGCCCGTGGTAGGACAGGTCCGGGTAGCCGCAGGCCAGGTCGTCCATCATCCGAAGCTCCCGCCCAGGCCGCAGGATGGCGTGTTCCCTCCGAAATTCCACCAGCCGCTTCCAGAAATCCAACAGTTCCACATTTTTCTCCGCGCAGCTCCAATCCAGCCAGGCCACAGCGTTGTCCTGGCAGTAGGGGTTGTTGTTCCCCTTTTGCGAATTGCCGAACTCATCCCCCATAAAGATCAATGGCGTGGACTGTGACAGGAGCAGGAGGCACATGGCGTTCCGCATCTGCTTTTCCCGCAGCTTCCTGACTTTCAGACGCCGGGTAGGACCCTCTTCCCCACAGTTCCAGCTGCAGTTATAGTCGTTTCCGTCCCTATTTTCCTCGCCGTTTGCCTCGTTGTGCTTATAATCGTAAGACACCAGGTCCGCCAGGGTAAAACCGCTGTAATTCGTCAGATAATGGATGCTGCCGGCCTTCTCGGGGATGTGCCGCATATGGTACAGCACACTGTTCAGCATCCCGTCATCCCCCTTCAGATACCGCCGCATATCATAGCACCATGCGTCATTGTACTCCGCCACATGAGGGTAACAGGGCTGCTCGCCCGGCCCGTACACAGCGTCCGTCTGGAAATGATAATACCAGAGCTTGGTGTCCGCCAGCGCATCGTCGGCCGCCAGCAGGTCGGCGGGCATATTTTCCCCCATCAGGTGGAAGCCGTCCACATGGTATTCCAATACCCAGAACCGCAGGATCTCCGGGAGCTCGCACCGCTTGACCTCGTTGGGGAAATAAAACTGCATCACAAGCTCCATCCCGTTTTCATGGAGCGCCTTTACCAGTGATTTCAGCTCTCGCGACGGGTCATCCGATGCGGCATAGGCCGCTTTCGGCGCATAGTAATACCCCTTTGTGTATCCCCAGTAATTCAGTTTCTTTTCCCCCGTCTCCGCCTCCGCCGCAGGGCCGGATGGCTGGCCGGAATGCTTCTCCGCCATGGGCACTTCCAGAAATTCATAGGCGGGCTGCAGCTCCAGGGTGGTAACGCCGATCTCCTTCAGATAAGGCAGCTTCTCCTGGATCCCGGCAAAAGTGCCCCTGTTGCGCACGTTGGATGAGGCATGTCTGGTAAATCCCCTCACATGCAGGCAATAGACAAGAGCTTTCTCATATGGGATGCGCGGCGCCCTGTCGCCTTCCCAGTCAAAGGCTTCCGTCAAAAAGCCCGCCTTCATCATCTCCGGAGAGCGGGCCCTCCCATAGCGGAAGCTGCCCGGGAACGCACGTGCCCGCTCATCCGGGACGATTCTCCCTTCCTCGTAGAACTGATAGGTCATTTTTGCCGGATCTATATTTTCCACTGTCTTACAGTGAATATTTCCCACCCGCTCCTCGGGCAGGAAGGGGATCTTCTTTATCGCTTTTCCCGTGGTTCGGTCAAACAGCAGGATTCCGCAGGACGACGCTTTGGACACAAAGGAAAAACGGACTTTTCCGTCCTCCGCATGTCCCCCCAGGGGATACGGCTTTCTCTGCATAATATCTGTCATCGCACCTCCATCCGACGGCTCCGCCGCACTCCGTATGCGCTGCCGCTTCTCCGCCGTCCACATGTTTTTAACATTCCGTTTTTCACGATACCCTTATTATAATCGAAACACGTCAAAATCACAAGTTGACAAATCAGGAAAAAAGTTTATTATACGAGACATAGGACAAACTCCCTGAAAAGAATGATCCTGAAAGGAACCATTATGTTATGAACAAGCATCCCCTTCTCAGCAAACTCATCGCCGGAAGCCTGGGCCCTTTATTGTTCCTGGCCCTGTGCCTGATACTTTCCCACAGCGCCCTGCGCGGCCCTGCGGCGCCGGTCTCCGGATCCCTGCCGGAAGCCGCCTCCGCCTCCGCTGCTCCTCCTTCTTCCTCCGTTCCTCCGTCTCCCGCTCCCACCGCCTCCCCCACACCGACGCCGGAACCCACAGAGACGCCCTTCCCGGAATATGACATCTCTCTGATGGCCCTCGGCGATAATCTGATGCACATGGGCATCGTAAGGACCGGCAGACAGGAGGACGGGAGCTACGACTTTTCGTTTCTGTTTGAAAACCTGGCGGATCTTATCAGCTCCGCCGACATTCGTGTCATCAACCAGGAAACCATTCTGGGCGGCAACGAGCTTGGCTTCTCCGGTTTTCCCCGCTTCAACTCTCCCACAGAGGTGGGAGACGCCATCGCCGGGGCCGGCTTCAACGTGGTCCTGCATGCCACCAACCATGCCGCCGACCAGGGGCTGGCAGGCATTGAGAACTGCGCAGCCTTCTGGGAGCGGTATCCCGAGATCCTGATGACGGGCATTTCAGGCGAGACATCCCGCGAAGAGATCCCCCTGCTGACAGTAAAGGATGTCACCTTTGCCATTCTGAATTACACCTATGGGCCCAATATGGGAACCCTGGAGCGCTCCCTCAGAGGACACCTGAACATGCTCTGCGCCCACGATCCCGACACAGGTGTCATCGACTTTACCAGCCTGGATCCCCAGGTTTTGGATGACATCACACGGGCTGGGGAACTGGCTGATGTGGTGATCGTCTTTCCCCACTGGGGCACGGAATATCAGCCGGAGCCCTCCAGCTACCAGAAAAAATTTGCCCTCCAGATGGCCGAAGCCGGGGCGGACCTGATCATCGGCACCCATCCCCATGTGCCTCAGCCGGTAGAGTGGGTCTCCGCCGGGGAAGGCAGCGCCGCCCTCTGCTTTTATTCCCTGGGCAACTATGTCTCCACCCAGAAACAGGCCGCCTGCATGTTGGAGGAAATGGCCTGGGTGACCTTTCATGTGACGGAGGACGGTGTGTCTATATCCGAAGAAAAAAGCGGCGCCCTGCCGCTGGTCTGCCATTATCGGAGCGGGCCTGTCCGGCTGGAAGGGGTGTACCCTCTGGAAGAATACACGGAGGAACAGGCGCTCTCCCACGGGATCTGGAATTACGGCGGCGTTCCCCTGCACCTTTCGGACCTGGAAGAGCAGGCCCAGGAGGTCCTTGGAGATAAGATGCTGTCCCTGTCGGACCTTCCGATTTCCTGAGCTCAGTCGATCACATTTTTGACCCCTAAAATATTGTCGTAATCCGCCTCGCCGATGACAACGCCTTTTTTGGAGTTTGCCTCGTGGATGATTTGGCCGTCTCCAATATAAAGCGCCACATGGGTACATTTCTCCGAACCGTAGCAGATAATATCCCCAGGCTGGATCTGGCTGTATTCAATGCTCCGCCCGGCGCCGGACATCTGACCGGAGGGCGTCCTGCTGATAGAATAGCCAAACTCTTTGTAGATCAGGCTGGTAAACCCGGAACAATCTGTTCCGCCCGCCAGCGTCCGCCCCCCATGGACATACTTGTTCCCCAGGTACTGCATGGCGTAATCCACGATCTGCTG
>CANPYT010000089.1 GCA_947588705.1 uncultured Acetatifactor sp.
CCGAAGAACTGAAGACAGGACTGCGGGAGTCCTCCGGCCAGAAACGTGCCCGTATCATCAAAAGACTGGAAGTGGTAGAGGCATTCCGGGAGTCCGGCAACAGGCCCGAGTGGATGGTGATGGATGTGATCCCTGTGATCCCGCCCGATATCCGTCCTATGGTCCAGCTGGACGGCGGCCGTTTCGCCACCTCCGACCTGAATGACCTGTACAGAAGGATCATCAACAGAAACAACCGTCTGAAGAGGCTGCTGGAGCTGGGCGCCCCTGATATTATCGTCCGCAACGAGAAGAGGATGCTCCAGGAGGCGGTGGATGCCCTCATTGACAACGGGCGCAGAGGCCGTCCTGTGACCGGGCCCGGAAACAGGGCGCTGAAGTCCCTGTCCGATATGCTGAAGGGAAAATCCGGGCGGTTCCGCCAGAACCTGCTGGGCAAGCGTGTGGACTACTCCGGCCGTTCCGTTATCGTGGTGGGGCCCGAGCTGAAGATCTATCAGTGCGGCCTGCCCAAGGAGATGGCTATCGAGCTGTTTAAACCTTTTGTGATGAAAGAGCTGGTGGCAAAGGGGATCAGCCAGAACATTAAGAATGCCAAGAAGCTGGTGGATAAGATGGACACCCAGGTGTGGGATGTGCTGGAGGAGGTCATCAAGGAGCATCCTGTGATGCTGAACCGCGCCCCTACTTTGCACAGGCTGGGCATTCAGGCATTTGAGCCGATCCTGGTAGAGGGTAAGGCCATCAAGCTCCATCCTCTTGTGTGTACCGCTTTCAATGCCGATTTCGACGGAGACCAGATGGCGGTGCACCTGCCTCTGTCCGTGGAGGCCCAGGCGGAGTGCCGCTTCCTGCTGCTCTCCCCCAACAACCTGTTAAAGCCCTCCGACGGCGGCCCTGTGGCTGTTCCTTCCCAGGATATGGTGCTTGGCATCTATTACCTGACCCAGGAGAGGCCCGGCGCACTGGGAGAAGGGAAGTTCTTCAAGAATGTGAACGAGGCCATTTTGGCCTATGAGAATAAGGCGTGTACCCTGCACTCAAGGATTACCGTGCGGGTGACGAAGACCAACGCTGCCGGTGAAACAGTCAGCGGAAACGTGGAGTCCACGCTGGGCAGGTTTATCTTCAACGAGATCCTGCCCCAGGATCTGGGGTTTGTGGACAGAAGCGATCCAGCAAACCTTCTGAAGCTGGAAGTGGATTTCCATGTGGGAAAGAAGCAGTTAAAGCAGATTTTGGAAAAAGTCATCAATACCCACGGAGCTTCCAGGACAGCGGAAGTGCTGGACGATGTGAAATCCATCGGCTACAAATATTCCACCAGGGCGGCCATGACGGTTTCCATATCCGACATGACCGTGCCGGAGAAAAAGCCCGAGATGCTGGCGGAGGCACAAGCTACAGTTGACAAGATCTCCGCCAACTTCCGCCGGGGCCTGATCACCGAGGAGGAGAGGTACCGCGCGGTGATCGAGACATGGACCAAGACCGATAAGGAGCTTACGGATGTGCTTCTGGGCGGGCTGGACGCTTACAACAATATCTTTATGATGGCTGACTCCGGCGCCCGCGGCTCCAATCAGCAGATCAAACAGCTGGCGGGTATGCGCGGACTGATGGCCGATACTACCGGACGTACCATCGAGCTGCCCATCAAGTCCAACTTCCGTGAAGGGCTTGATGTGCTGGAGTATTTCATGTCCGCCCATGGCGCCCGCAAGGGTCTGTCCGATACGGCTCTGCGTACCGCGGACTCCGGGTACCTGACCAGAAGAATGGTAGACGTATCGCAGGAGCTGATCATCCGCGAGGTGGACTGCAGCGAGGGCAAAGAGGAAATTCCGGGCATGACGGTCAAGGCATTCATGGACGGCAAAGAGATCATTGAGAGCCTGAAGGATCGGATCACCGGAAGGTATACCTGTGAAAGCATTTACGATAAAGACGGAAATCTGATCGTGAAGAAGAACCATATGATCACGCCCAGCCGTGCCGCCAAGATCCTGAGCAAGAGAGTCAATGAAGAAGGGGAATCCGTCGAGGAGATCGTGGGTGTCAATGAAAAGGGCGAGACACTGAAAGCGATAAAGATCCGCACCATCCTGACCTGCCGCTCCCATGTGGGCATCTGCGCAAAGTGCTACGGCGCGAATATGGCCACAGGCGAGGCTGTACAGGTGGGCGAAGCGGTAGGTATCATCGCGGCCCAGTCCATCGGGGAACCTGGTACCCAGCTGACCATGAGAACTTTCCATACCGGCGGAGTGGCCGGTGACGATATCACACAGGGTCTTCCCCGTGTGGAGGAGCTGTTTGAGGCAAGAAAGCCTAAGGGCCTTGCCATTATCGCCGAGTTCGGCGGCAAGGTGGAGATCCGCGATACCAAAAAGAAACGCGAGGTTGTCGTTACCAATGACGAGACCGGGGAATCTAAAGCGTATCTGATCCCTTACGGCTCCAGGATCAAGGTGGTGGATGAGCAGGTGCTGGAAGCGGGCGATGAGCTCACCGAAGGCAGCGTGAATCCCCATGACCTGTTAAAGATCAAAGGGATCCGGGCGGTTCAGGATTATATGCTTCGTGAGGTACAGAGAGTGTACCGCTTACAGGGCGTTGATATTGCCGACAAGCACATCGAGGTGATCGTGCGGCAGATGTTGAAAAAAGTCCGGATTGAGAACAACGGCGACACGGATTTCCTGCCCGGTACGCTGGTAGATGTACTGGACTATGAAGATATGAACGAAAAACTGACAGCGGAAGGCAAAGAGCCCGCGGAAGGGAAACAGGTGCTCCTTGGTATCACAAAGGCGGCGCTGGCAACCAGTTCCTTCCTGTCCGCCGCATCCTTCCAGGAGACGACGAAGGTGCTGACGGAGGCCGCTATCAAGGGTAAGATCGACAATCTTATCGGCCTGAAGGAGAATGTGATCATCGGTAAGCTCATTCCTGCCGGAACCGGCATGAAGCGTTACCGCAATACCAGGTTGAGCACGGATGCGGTAGAGACGATCGCTTTCGAGGAGTATGACGAGGAAGAGGAGATCAATTTCTCGGAAGAGACGGAAGAAGCGGCGGAAGCGCCCGACATGGCTATGGCTGAGGAGAATGCCGAGCTGGCGGGGGTCACGGAAGAATAAGATCTTCCCTTTGAGCCGAAACGGGGCGGATACATTACTTTGGAAAGGAAGTATCTGCCCCGTCGCTCGTGGGAAATAAAAGAAAGAGCAGAAAGCGGGAAGGCATTTCAATATGAAGATACTTGTGACGGGAGTAAAGGGGCAGCTTGGGTATGACGTTGTGCAGGAGCTGGAGAGAAGAGGGATCGAGGCCGTGGGCGTGGACATCGATGAGATGGATATCACCGATGCCCAGAGTGTGGGCCGGGTCATTCGACAGGTATCTCCGGATGCAGTGATCCATTGTGCCGCTTACACTGCGGTAGATGCGGCGGAGGAAAACCCGGAGCTGTGCCGCAGGGTAAATGCAGAGGGCCCCGGAAACATAGCGGCGGTCTGCAAAGAACTGGGTATTAAGATGATACAGATCAGCACGGATTACGTGTTTGACGGCCAGGGAGAACGCCCTTGGGAGCCGGCGGATCCCTGCGCACCTCAGAGCGTTTACGGCCGGACCAAGTACGAAGGGGAACTGGCGGTGCAGAAGCTGCTGGATAACTATTTTATTGTCAGGATCGCCTGGGTTTTTGGCATCAATGGCAAAAATTTTGTGAAGACCATGCTGAATCTGGCAAAAACACATGACACGATACGGGTGGTAAACGACCAGTTCGGTTCGCCCACTTATACTTATGATCTGGCCAGGTTACTGGCGGATATGGTGGTTACGGATAAGTACGGCGTCTACCACGCTACCAATGAGGGAGTATGTTCCTGGTATGAGTTTGCCTGCGCTATTTTCAAGGAGGCGGGAGTCTCGGTGAATGTGGTTCCTGTGACAACGGCGGAGTACGGCGCAAAGGCCAACCGCCCGGCCAACAGCCGCATGAGCAAGGAAAAGCTGACGGAGATGGGATTTGAAAGGCTGCCCTCATGGCAGGACGCCCTGCACCGATATGTGGGGGAACTGCGGAAAGAGGGATTTGTGTAGGGGATGGAATCCCGTTCAGCCCGCGCCATTCGCAAAGCCGCGCTTACGCGCTTTCCGGCGCTGTGCACCTGCCTTTGCTCATAAGATGGCGCTCCCTCAGCCGCCAGACATGATGGAAAATTCGTGCGAGCACGATTTTCCATCATATCTGGCGGCTGGCTGAACTGGTTACAAAAAATGAGCGAAAAAAATAGTTACAAAAAATGAGCGAAAAAAATAGTTGACAATGCGTCCGCAAACAAGTATACTAATAAGGCATGCATGCGGATGCATTTTTTTTGCGTCAAAAAAATGTTCCTGCGGGATGCACAATAATATTCTATTTAAGAAAGAGGTGAAACAGAATGCCAACATTTAACCAGTTAGTAAGAAAAGGACGCGAGACCTCTGTAAAGAAGTCTACGGCACCTGCTCTGCAGAAGGGCTATAACTCCCTTCACAAGAAGGCGATCAATGCCTCTGCCCCTCAGAAGCGTGGTGTGTGCACTGCTGTGAAGACAGCAACTCCTAAGAAGCCTAACTCTGCTATGCGTAAGATCGCCAGAGTACGTCTTTCCAACGGGATCGAAGTGACAAGCTACATCCCCGGTGAAGGCCATAACCTGCAGGAGCACAGCGTTGTGCTGATCCGCGGCGGCAGGGTAAAGGATCTGCCTGGTACAAGATACCACATCATTCGTGGTACCCTGGATACGGCAGGCGTTGCCAACAGAAAACAGGCTCGCTCCAAGTACGGCGCTAAGAAGCCTAAGGAAGCAAAGAAGTGATCTGAGCTTCCTGACAAATAATCGGGAACTGTGGAACTAAGAAAGTGTTGGAATTCTGTGATGCAGATATAACAGCGCGGACACTAGTAACAAGTGAGTACCGATGATTTATTAGACGGCGGAACAGTCCGCCAGAGTGATAAGGAGGGAAGAAACGTGCCACGTAAAGGACATATTCAAAAACGAGATGTATTATCGGATCCTTTATACAACAACAAGGTGGTGACAAAACTCATCAATACCATCATGCTGGATGGTAAGAAGAGTGTCGCTCAGAAAATCGTATATGGCGCATTTGCAAGGGTAGAGGAGAAGTCCGGCAAGCCGGCTCTGGATGTATTTGAGGAGGCGATGAACAATATCATGCCTGTTCTCGAGGTGAAAGCCAGACGTATCGGCGGTGCTACCTATCAGGTGCCCATCGAGGTCAGAGCTGAAAGACGCCAGGCTCTGGGCCTGCGCTGGCTGACCATGTTCGCACGTAAGAGAAGTGAGAAGACCATGGAAGAGAAGCTGGCAAATGAGATCCTTGACGCAGCCAACAACAGCGGCGCTGCAGTCAAGAGAAAAGAAGATATGCATAAGATGGCGGAGGCGAACAAAGCCTTCTCCCATTACAGATTTTAAGCTGGCGGAGCATACCTTCTGCGCATAACCGCGCGGCAAATATTAATATAGGAGGAAAAAATCTTGGCTGGAAGAGAATATCCGTTAGAGAGAACCAGGAATATAGGTATCATGGCTCATATCGATGCCGGTAAGACCACATTGACCGAGCGTATCCTGTATTACACTGGCGTGAATTACAAGATCGGTGACACTCATGAAGGCACTGCCACCATGGACTGGATGGAGCAGGAGCAGGAGAGAGGTATCACCATCACATCTGCGGCTACCACCTGCCACTGGACTCTGGAAAAAGAGACCAAGCCCATGGAAGGCGCGCTGGAGCACCGTATCAACATCATTGATACTCCTGGCCACGTTGATTTTACCGTTGAAGTAGAGCGTTCTCTTCGTGTGCTGGATGGCGCCGTTGGCGTATTCTGCGCAAAGGGTGGTGTAGAGCCTCAGTCTGAAAACGTATGGCGGCAGGCCGACACCTACAATGTTCCCCGTATGGCTTTCATCAATAAGATGGACATCCTGGGTGCGAATTTCTACGGGGCAGTGGAACAGATCCGGACAAGGCTTGGCAAGAATGCCATTGTCCTGCAGCTGCCCATTGGCAAGGAAGATGATTTTAAGGGCATCATCGATCTGTTTGAGATGAAAGCTTATATCTACAACGATGACAAGGGAGACGATATCACGGTTACGGACGATCTGGGCGCCATGAAAGATGACGCGGAGCTGTACCGCACCGAGTTGATCGAGAAGATCTGCGAGCTGGATGATGACCTGATGATGCAGTATCTGGAGGGCGAGGAGCCGTCTGTGGAAGATATGAAGAAGGTTCTCCGCAAGGCTACCTGTGAATGTACGGCGGTTCCCGTGTGCTGTGGTTCCGCTTACAGGAATAAAGGGGTTCAGAAGCTCCTGGATGCGATCCTGGAGTATATGCCCGCACCTACGGATATCCCTGCGATCAAGGGTGTGGATCTGGACGGCAACGAGATCGAAAGACACTCATCCGATGATGAGCCGTTTTCAGCTCTGGCGTTTAAGATCATGGCAGATCCTTTCGTAGGTAAGCTGGCGTTCTTCCGTGTGTACTCCGGTACTATGAATGCCGGTTCTTATGTGCTGAACGCGACCAAAGATAAGAAGGAGCGCGTGGGCCGTATTCTGCAGATGCATGCAAACAAGCGCGCAGAGCTGGATAAGGTTTATTCCGGCGATATTGCCGCTGCGGTAGGATTTAAGTTTACTACGACCGGCGATACGATCTGCGACGAGCAGCATCCTGTGATCCTGGAGTCCATGGAGTTCCCGGAGCCTGTTATCGAGCTGGCTATCGAGCCGAAGACCAAGGCCGGACAGGGCAAGATGGGCGAGGCGCTGGCAAAGCTGGCAGAGGAAGATCCTACTTTCCGTGCGCATACCAACCCCGAGACCGGCCAGACGATCATCGCCGGTATGGGCGAGCTGCATCTGGAGATCATTGTGGACAGACTGCTGCGTGAATTTAAAGTGGAGGCAAACGTAGGCGCACCCCAGGTTGCCTATAAGGAAGCGTTTACCAAGGCTGTGGAAGTGGATTCCAAGTACGCAAAACAGTCCGGCGGACGCGGACAGTATGGACATTGTAAGGTGAAATTTGAGCCCTTGGAGGCAAACTGTGAGAAATTTGAGTTTGATCCCAAGGCCAATATCCTGATCAACGAGCCTCCTACCCTGTTGTTCGAGAGCACTGTGGTGGGCGGCGCCATTCCCAAGGAATATATTCCTGCGGTAGGCGAGGGTATTCAGGAAGCGGCCCAGGCAGGTATCCTGGGTGGATTCCCCGTGCTGGGCATTCATGCCAACGTGTATGACGGTTCTTACCATGAGGTAGACTCCTCTGAGATGGCATTCCATATCGCCGGTTCCATGGCGTTTAAGGAGGCGATGCAGAAGGCAAGCCCCGTTCTGCTGGAGCCTATTATGAAGGTTGAAGTCACCATGCCCGAGGAATATATGGGCGATGTGATCGGAGATCTGAATTCCCGCCGAGGCCGTGTGGAAGGTATGGAAGACATTGGAGGCGGCAAGATGGTAAAAGCTTTTGTGCCTCTGGCAGAGATGTTCGGCTATTCCACGGATCTGCGTTCCAAGACCCAGGGCCGGGGAAATTACTCCATGTTCTTTGAAAAGTACGAGCCTGTACCTAAAAACGTACAGGATAAGGTGCTGGCGGCGAAGGGCAAATAAAAAAGTTGCCAAAAACTGCCTGTATTCACAAAAATTACTTGAAAAACCTCTGGTTATTTAATATAATCAGAGGTAGCCGAGTAGTGAAGCGCCGAGTGCGCGAGGAGCGCTTCGGCACGGGAAAATAGCAAACAAAGTTTCATTAATTGAAGGAGGTCATTAAAGATGGCTAAAGCTAAATTTGAAAGAACAAAGCCCCATTGTAACATTGGTACCATTGGTCACGTAGACCATGGTAAGACAACCCTGACCGCTGCGATCACCAAGGTTCTGGCTGAGAGGGTTCCCGGAAATGAGAAGGTAGACTTTGAGAATATCGATAAGGCTCCCGAAGAGAGAGAGCGTGGTATCACCATTTCTACCGCACACGTTGAGTACCAGACTGAGAAGAGACACTATGCGCACGTTGACTGCCCCGGCCATGCTGACTACGTTAAGAACATGATCACCGGTGCAGCACAGATGGATGGCGCTATCCTGGTTGTTGCAGCTACCGACGGCGTTATGGCTCAGACCAAGGAGCACATCCTGCTTTCCCGTCAGGTAGGTGTACCTTATATCGTTGTATTCATGAACAAGTGCGATATGGTTGATGATCCTGAACTGCTGGAGCTGGTTGAAATGGAGATCACCGAGCAGTTGGAAGAGTATGACTTCAAGGATTGCCCTATCGTCAAGGGTTCCGCTCTGAAGGCACTGGAAGATCCCAGCAGCGAGTGGGGCGATAAGATCATGGAGCTGATGGGTATTGTTGATGATTATATTCCTGATCCTCAGCGTGATACCGATAAGCCTTTCCTGATGCCTGTGGAGGATGTGTTTACCATCACCGGCCGTGGTACCGTTGCTACCGGCCGTGTAGAGCGTGGCGTCCTGCATCTGAATGAGGAAGTTGAGATCGTTGGTATCAAGGAAGAGACCAAGAAGACTGTTGTAACCGGTATTGAGATGTTCCGTAAGATGCTGGATGAGGCACAGGCTGGTGATAACATCGGCGCACTGCTTCGTGGCGTTCAGAGAACAGAGATTGAGCGTGGACAGGTTCTGGCTAAGCCCGGCACTGTTACCTGCCATAAGAAGTTTACCGCGCAGGTTTATGTCCTGACCAAGGACGAGGGTGGCCGCCATACTCCTTTCTTCAACAACTATCGTCCTCAGTTCTATTTCAGAACAACAGACGTTACTGGTGTTTGCGAGCTTCCTGCAGGTACCGAGATGTGTATGCCTGGCGATAACGTTGAGATGACGATCGAGCTGATCCATCCCATCGCTATGGAGCAGGGGCTTACGTTTGCTATCCGTGAGGGTGGCAGAACGGTGGGTTCTGGTAGGGTTGCTTCTATCATTGAGTAATCTTTGATAGTGACTCTAAAAAGTTAGATTTTATGGGGCTTTCCTAAGAATAGGGAAGCCCTTTTTATGTCTTGGAACAGTTGGAAAGAGGATGGAAAAATATAAAGTCGGCGTACAGCTTTAATAGGAATTTAAGTGACAATTTGAACATTTTATAGTAAAATTATCTTGGAATTTTATACAAGGAGGTTGTCTAATGATTGACAACAAGAAGGAACAAGAGAGAGAAGAACTTCATCGTACCATATGGAATATGGCGAATGACCTTAGAGGAAGCGTAGATGGCTGGGATTTCAAACAGTACGTGTTAGGTATGCTGTTTTACAGATATATTTCTGAAAATTTTGCGAAATATGTAAATGCAGGCGAGATTGAGGCGGGGAATGTCGATTTTGATTATGCGAGTCTTTCTGACAGTGATGCAGAGCCTGCAAGAGAAGAATTGGTCGATACAAAAGGTTATTTTATATTGCCGAGCGAATTGTTTTGTAATGTGAGAGCCAAAGCACCGCAGGATGAGAACTTGAATGAAACGCTTGAAAAAGTGTTCCGCAATATAGAAAGTTCTGCGCAGGGACATGACAGCGAAGATGATTTAAAAGGTTTGTTTGATGATCTGGATGTAAACAGTAACAAACTTGGAGGAACGGTAGAAAAGAGAAATGCAAAGCTGGTAAAACTCCTGAATGGTGTTGCCGAAATGAAATTAGGTGATTATCAGGACAATACCATTGATGCATTTGGAGATGCGTATGAGTATTTAATGGGTATGTATGCCTCGAATGCCGGAAAGAGCGGTGGGGAGTATTATACTCCGCAGGAAGTATCGGAACTTCTGACACGAATTACAGTGCTTGGAAAGAAAAATGTAAATAAGGTGTATGATCCGGCGTGCGGCAGCGGTTCTCTGCTTCTTAAATTTGCGAAGGTTTTGGGAAAAGAGAATGTCAGACAGGGATTTTTCGGACAAGAGATCAATATCACTACATATAATCTTTGCCGCATCAATATGTTTCTGCATGACATTGGCTATGAGAAGTTTAGCATTGGACATGGTGATACGTTGATAGAGCCTTTGCATTGGGACGATGAGCCTTTTGAGGCGATTGTGTCTAATCCGCCGTATTCCATTAA
>CANPYT010000090.1 GCA_947588705.1 uncultured Acetatifactor sp.
CGTGATGGATGTGAACAGCGGTTCCATCCATGTGGTAGACGATATCGTCTATGATATCATCCCGCTGATAGAGCCTTTGGTGAACGAGGGCATTAAGGATCCGGATACCATACGGGCGGCGGTCCTGAATCTTTCCGGCTCTTCCTGCCCGCCGGAGGAGGTCGCCGAGGCGGTGGACGAGGTGCTGGAGCTGGAGGCGTCAGGACAGCTGTTTGCGCCGGACATCTATGAGGATTATGTCTTTGACTTTAAGAACAGGAAGACGGTGGTGAAAGCCCTCTGCCTCCATATTGCCCATGACTGCAACCTGGCATGTCGGTACTGCTTTGCCGGGGAGGGGGAGTACCACGGAGACAGGGCCCTGATGAGCGTGGAAGTGGGAAAGAAAGCGCTGGATTTCCTTGTGGCAAATTCCGGGAACCGGGTGAACCTGGAAGTCGATTTCTTTGGCGGGGAGCCGCTGATGAACTGGCAGACGGTGAAGGAGCTGGTGAAGTACGGCAGGAGCCTGGAGGAGCCCCACCACAAAAAGTTCCGGTTCACATTGACCACAAATGGCGTACTGCTGGACGATGAGGTCTTGGAGTTCGTCAACCGGGAGATGGCAAATGTCGTGCTCAGCATTGACGGACGCCGGGAGATCCACGATAAGATGCGGCCTTTCCGGGGCGGCCAGGGCAGCTATGACCAGATCGTGCCGAAATTCAAGAAGGTGGCGGAGAGCAGGGGCCAGGAACGCTATTATGTGCGGGGCACTTATACGCATTATAACCTGGATTTCGCGGAGGATGTGTTGCACCTGGCGGATCTGGGATTCCGGCAGATTTCCGTGGAGCCTGTGGTGGCGAAAGCCACGGACGATTATGCCATCACGGAGGCGGACCTGCCAAGGCTCAGGGAGGAATACGACCGTCTGGCGGCGGAAATGCGCAAGCGCCGGAAAGAGGGAAGGGGTTTTTGTTTTTTCCATTTTATGATAGACTTAAGCGGCGGCCCCTGTGTGGCAAAGCGGCTGTCCGGGTGCGGCTCCGGCACGGAGTACCTGGCGGTAACGCCCTGGGGCGATCTGTATCCCTGCCATCAGTTCGTGGGATATGAAGAATTTCTCATGGGCAACGTGGAGGAGGGGATCCTCCGGGAGGATATACGGGACCAGTTCAAGTGCTGCAACGTGTATGCAAAGGAGAAGTGTAAAAAGTGCTTCGCAAGGTTTTACTGCAGCGGCGGCTGTGCCGCAAACGCCTATAATTTCCACGGCGATATCAACGATGCCTACGATGTGGGATGTGAGCTGGAGCGGAAGCGGGTGGAATGCGCGATCATGCTGAAAGTGGCGGAGCAGGATGAGGAACAGCAGGAGAGCAGATAACGCGGGAAACGCGGATAGAAATCATGACAGGACAGAAAGGATGAAAGAACATGAAAAAGAACAGGGCGGTTATTATTTTGCTTTGTATTCTGGTGCTTCTGGTCGGGGTGATCTATGTGGACGTATTCGGAGTCAACGCGTCCGGGGACGGCAGCGCGTCCGACATCAATCTCGGACTGGATCTGGCTGGGGGCGTCAGCATCACCTATCAGGTGGTGGGGGATGAGACCCCGGACAGTACCGATATGAACGACACGATTGCCAAGCTGCAGCAGCGTGTGGAAAACTACAGTACGGAGGCTATTGTCTATCAGGAGGGCGCTGACCGGATCAACATCGAGATCCCCGGCGTCAGCGACGCGAACGCGATCCTCCAGGAACTGGGGCGGCCCGGTACGTTGTATTTTATCGCCGAGACGGATGACGAGGGAAACCTGAACTATGCCAGCCAGACGGTACAGCTGGCGGACGGCTCCTATGGCAGCGCATATGTGATGAACAAGACCATAGAGGAGATGCTGGCGGACGGCTCTATCAAGCTGCAGGGCACCGATGTGAAGGATGCCCGGGCCGGCAGCATCCAGACCAACATGGGAAGTGAGTACGCTGTGGATCTGACCATGACGGAAGAGGGCGCCGAAAAGTTTGCGGAGGCTACCCGGAACGCTTACAGCAAGGGCGAATCCCTGGGTATTTATTACGACGGCAGCATCATCACCGCTCCCCATGTGGAAGCGGTGCTCACCGACGGCAACGCCCAGATCACCAACATGAGTTCCTATGAGGCGGCGGAGAAGCTGGCTTCCACCATCCGGATCGGCGGTTTGAAGCTGGAGCTGGAAGAGCTGCACTCCAAGGTGGTGGGTGCGCAGCTTGGCGTGGAGGCCATTGACACCAGTCTTCTTGCCGGAGCTATCGGCCTGCTGATCGTGGCGCTGTTCATGGTGATCGTGTACCGCCTGCCCGGCGTAGCGTCCGTTGTGGGCCTGCTTTCCTATGTGGCGCTGGTGATCCTGCTGCTGAACGGGTTTGACATGACATTGACGCTGTCCGGTGTGGCCGGCATTATCCTGTCCATCGGAATGGCGGTGGATGCGAATGTGATCATCTTTGCCCGGATACGGGAGGAACTGGCCGCCGGCAAGTCGGTGAAAAACGCCGTAAAGTCCGGGTTTGACAAGGCGCTGTCCGCGATCATCGACGGAAACATCACCACGCTGATCGCGGCGGTGGTGCTCCTGGTCCTGGGGCCCGGTTCCGTGAAGGGTTTTGCGCAGACGCTGGCGCTGGGCATCGTGCTGTCCATGTTCACATCCCTTGTGGTGACCCGGTACGTGCTGAATGCATTTTACGCTTTGGGCGCCAGGAACGAGAAGCTCTACGGTGTGGGGAAAGAGCATAAGACGTTGCGGATCCTCTCCAAAAAGGGAATCTTTTTCGGGATCTCCGCCGCTGTGATCCTTGCCGGATTTATCGTGATGGGCGTGTATGGGGCAAAAACCGGGGACGCCCTGAACTACAGCCTGGATTTCAAGGGCGGTACGGCCGTGACAGTTACCTTTGACCATGCGATGACCCTGGAGGAGGCGAACTCGGAGGTAGTTCCCCTGATCGAGGAGATCACCGGAAGCGCCGTGCAGGTGCAGACGGTCCAGGATTCCAACGAGGTCATCTTTAAGACCGACACGCTGAATGTGGAACAGAGGGAGCAGCTGGACCAGATGCTGATCGATACCTTCTCCATCGACGAGAGCATGATCACGTCGGAGACCATCAGCTCTACCATCAGCGACGAAATGAAGTCTGATACCATCATAGCGGTGATCGTGGCTATTGTATGTATGCTGATCTATATCAGGATCCGTTTTACGGACATCCGTTTCGGCATCAGCAGTATTGTGGCACTGCTGCACGATGTGCTGGTGGTTTTGGCTTTCTACGCGGTGGCGCGGGTGTCTGTCAGCAATACTTTTGTGGCTTGTATGCTGACCATCGTGGGTTACTCCATCAATGCCACCATCGTGATCTTTGACAGGATCCGGGAGAATCGGGGCACTTCCGCGAAGGAGCAGCTTCAGGAGATCGTGGATAAGAGCATCACGCAGACCATGTCCAGAAGTATCTTTACTTCCCTTACCACCTTTATCATGGTGGCGGTGCTGTATGTGCTGGGCGTGACCAGTATCAAGGACTTTGCCCTTCCGCTGATGGTGGGTATCGTGTGCGGTACCTATTCCTCCATCTGCCTGGCCGGCAGCCTGTGGTATGTGCTGCGCACAAAGTTTAAGCCCGTAGCGGAGAAAAAGCGTTTGGGATAAATACAGTATCAAGGAAGAAATCTATGAGATAAGATAAGCGCCAGATGACAGAGGAAATCATTTGGCGCTTTCTTCTTATTGGAAAAGATGGTTGACAATCTCCCATGGAAGATATATAATGCAATTAAATTTGATACAATTAAATAAAAAATCAGGAAAAGCAGGAGGACAGGACAATGAGCGGCATTTATGATTTTTCAGTCAGGGCACAGGACGGAAGCGAGGTATCTCTGGCAGATTATAAGGGAAAGGTGCTTTTGATCGTGAACACGGCTACGGGGTGCGGCTTTACCCCGCAGTATGATGAGCTTCAGGACATTTATGACGAATGCCAGAAGGAAGGGCTGGAGATCCTGGATTTCCCCTGCAACCAGTTCGGCGAGCAGGCGCCCGGAGACGACGAGGAGATCCATACCTTCTGCATCGGACGGTATGGGATCACGTTCCCTCAGTTTTCCAAGATCGATGTGAACGGGGAAAATGCGATCCCTCTTTACAAGTGGCTGGTGGAGAACAGCACTTTCAAGGGCTTTGGCAAGAATCCCACCGCCATGATGCTGGGGCAGATGGTAAAAAAGGCCGACAAGGATTATAAAAACAACAGCAATATCAAGTGGAATTTTACAAAGTTCCTGATCGGAAGAGACGGCAGGATCCTGTATCGTTTTGAGCCCACGGAATCCATGAAAACGGTGCAGCAGAAAGTGAAAGAGGCTGTAAAGGAGAGCTGAGAGCCAGACCTGAAAGCAAGCTCTGAAAGCCAGAGCAGAGTGCCAGATTTGAAAGCAAGCACGGAAAGCCAGATCTGAAAGCCAGCTCCAGGTGCGTTGTGACAAACTTTTCCCCGCGGGGGGAGCTGTGCGCAGGCGGCCCGCGATAGGCGCTGGCCCAGCGGGGCGCAGTCCAAATACCCCGCCCCTTAGGGCGAACGGACGAAGGACAGGCGGGCCCAGGGCTGTAGTTTGCTGTGGGGGATTTGGTTTTGCCGAAGCCTTTTTTTGGAGGATCCCATGAGCGAAAATAAGTATGAGGCGTTAAAAATAAAGAATCAGCTGTGTTTTCCGCTGTATGCTTGTGCCAGGAAGGTGGTCCAAAGGTACACCCCGTTTTTGGATAAGCTGGACCTGACCTACACGCAGTATATCGTTATGATGGTGCTGTGGGAGAACAAGTCGGTGACGGTGAAGGAGCTGGGCCGGATCCTGTTCCTGGATTCCGGAACGCTGACGCCGCTGTTAAAGAAATTGGAGGCCAAGGGCTTCCTTGTTCGGAAGAGATCGGAGGCGGACGAGAGGAACCTGATCGTGACCATTTCCCGGGAGGGGGAGGCACTGCGGGAAAAGGCGCTGGATATACCGGCAAAGATGTCGCAGTGCGTGGCGCTGGAGCCGGAGGAGGCGCTGAAGCTGCATGAGATCTTATATAAGATGTTGGGAGAGATGGAATGAGGTGCGCTGAGGGCGGCCGCCGGGATCGGGAGCTGCTGCGCTCCGGCGGGGCCATAGCGGAAGGAAGGCACGGGGCCCGCGGCATTTCCAATAGGGACTGGTACGTGTGCCGGAGTGCGCAAGAGGTATCCGGATGGAACGAAAACAAAAAATAATACGGGCCAGCATCATCGGCATCGCGGTGAATATCGTGCTGGTAACGGCAAAGCTGGCGGTGGGCCTTCTGTCAAATTCCATCGCCATTCTGTTAGACGCGGTAAATAATATGGGAGACGCGCTTTCTTCCGTCGTTACGATCATTGGGACACGCCTGGCTGGCCGTGCGCCGGACAAGAGGCATCCTTATGGCTATGGGCGGATCGAATACCTGACATCCGGCGTGATCGCCGTGATCGTCCTGATGGCGGGGGCCACCTCTGTCCGGGAGTCCGTTGACAAGATCCTGCATCCCCAGGCGGCGGCCTACACGGCGGCCACCCTGGCGGTGCTTGTGGCGAGCATAGCGGCCAAGCTTTTATGCGGCCTCTATATGCGGGCGGCGGGAAGACGGCTGAACGCCCAGACATTGGCGGCGTCGGGATCGGACGCGTTTTTTGACGCGGTGCTGTCCGCGGGAACGCTGTTCGCGGCTGTGGCAAATATGATATGGAAGGTGAGCCTGGAGGGGATCCTCGGCCTGCTGATCTCGCTTGTGATCCTGAAGGCGGGCGCACAGATGCTGCTGGAGACGCTGAACAGCATCATCGGGACCAGGACGGATAAGGAGCTGGCCAAGGCGCTTAAGGAGAAGATCAACGGATACCCCCAGGTAAGGGGAACGTATGACCTGGCGCTTCACAATTACGGCCCCATGGAGATCATCGGCTCCGTCCATGTGGAAGTGGAAGACAGTATGCCGGCCCGGGAGATCCACCGCCTGACCCGGCAGATTGCGGCGGACGTGTACGAGGCTTTCGGCATCATTCTGACGGTGGGGATCTATGCCTCCAACACCGGGGACAGCCGGGGAACGGCCCTGAAAGAACGCCTGGAAACGATCGTGTCGGGGCACCCGGAGGTGCTGCAGGTCCACGGTTTTTATGCCGACTCAGAGGAAAAGACGGCGTCCTTTGATCTTGTGGTGGATTTTAAGGCGGATCCCGCCGCCGTGCAGGGGCGGATCCTGGAGGAGCTCAGGGAGACGTACCCGGACTGGAGATTCGTGGCGGTGCTGGACTCCGATTACAGCGACTGACCCTGGGAAAGCGTTGTATCCGGCGTGGAGGAGCCTAAAGGCAGGGGCTCCGGGAGGGATGCTGAGACGGAAATGGAAAAATGGTATGTGGCGGCCAAGAGGGCCGATTTTGAAAAATGGGCGGCCCGGTTCCAGATCACGCCGGTGCTGGCGAGGATCATAAGGAACCGGGATCTGACGGAGGAAGCGCAGGTGGAGAAATTCCTGCATGGAACGCTGAAGGACTGCTATTCCCCGTGGCTTTTGAAAGATATGGAGAAAGCGGTCTCCCTGCTCTTGGAGGCAGTGGGGCGGGGGGCAAGGCTTCGCGTGATCGGGGATTATGACGTGGACGGGGTCTGCGCCTCCTACATCCTCACAAAAGGGCTGAGGCTTTTGGGGGCGGAGGCGGATACCGCGATTCCCCACCGCATACATGACGGTTACGGCCTCAACGAGCATCTGATCCGGGAGGCGGCGGAGGACGGGATCGACATGATCGTCACCTGCGACAACGGCATCGCCGCGGCGCCCCAGATCGCGCTGGCGGCGGAGCTGGGGATCCAGGTCATTGTCACCGACCATCACGAGGTGCCCTTTGTCATCGGGGAGGACGGAAAGCGGAAGGAACAGCTGCCGTCAGCGCTGGCGGTGATCGACCCGAAGCAGGAAGCCTGCGGGTATCCTTTCCCCGGCATCTGCGGGGCGGCGGTAGCCTATAAGCTGGTGCAGGCCCTGGCGGAAAGGAGCGGGAACGGCAGGCTGAGGGAGGGAATGGAAGAATTTCTGGAGATGGCCGCGCTGGCTACGGTCTGCGATGTGATGGAGCTGAAGGATGAAAACCGCATTTTGGTGAAAGAGGGCCTGCGGCGGCTCAGGAACACCAGGTGTCCGGGGCTGCAGGCGCTGATGGAGGTAAACGGCCTGCAGCCGGAGAAGCTGAATTCCTATCATCTCGGCTTTGTGATCGGGCCCTGCCTGAATGCCACAGGGCGCCTGGACACGGCAGCCAGGGCGCTGGAGCTGCTGCAGAGCGCCACGGTGAAGGAGGCGATGGGCGCCGCCCGGGATCTGAAGGAGCTGAACGACAGCCGGAAAAACCTTACGGCCAGGGGAGTGGAGCAGGCGGAAAAGTACATAGCGGAGCGGAAGCTGGAACGGGATAAGGTCATGGTGATCTTCCTGCCGGAGGTTCACGAAAGCCTGGCAGGCATTATCGCAGGGAGGATAAGGGAGCGGTACAACCATCCGGTCTTTCTCCTGACCAGGGGGGAAGACGGGGTAAAGGGCTCCGGCCGTTCTGTGGAGGGGTATCATATGTTTGAGGCCATGACTGCCGTGAAGCAGTATTTTACAAAGTACGGCGGCCATGCCATGGCGGCGGGGTTATCCATGGAAGAAGATAATATCGAGCCCCTGCGCCGGGCGCTGAACGACGGCTGCGGGATGGCGGAGGAAGATTTTGTGCCCAAGGTGCATATCGATGTTCCCATGCCAATGGATCATGACGTGGGGCGGCTGGCGGATGAGCTGGAGCTTCTGGAGCCCTATGGGGTGGGGAACCCGAAGCCGCTCTTTGCCCAGAAAGAGGTGACGTTCCTGAGCGGCTGCCGGATGGGGGCTGGCGGGAATTTTGCCCGTTACCGGGTGAAAACACCGGCTGGAAACGTAAGGCAGCTGGTGTTTTTCGGCGACCTGGAAAGGTTTCATGCCTTTCTGGAGGGAAAATACGGCCTGGGCTGCGTCGGGGCCCTTTACGGGGAAGGCGCTTCCCTGCAGGTCTCCGTGGCGTATCAGCTGGGAAAGAACACCTATCGGGGAAAGACGGAAGTGCAGTATGTAATGCAGCATTATTGCTGAGAAGCGCCCGGCGGGGGCCCAAGGGGCGGCATGGCGCCAGGGAAGAGGAACGCCCGGAGAAAGCGGGATACGAGGAAAGCGGGCCGCCAGGGAAGCGTGGTGTCAGGGAAACGGGCTACCAGGGAAGCAGGGCGTCAGGGAAAACGGGCTACCAGGGAAGCAGAACGTCAGGGAAGCATGGAGCCAGAAAAGCGTGATACCGGGGAAGCGGAACGTCAGGGAAGCATGGGGCCGGGAAAGCGGGCCGCCAGGGAAGCCTGGCAAGGGAAGGGAGAGCGGAAATGATCGTAACAGTTGGTTTGAATCCGGCGGTGGACAAAACCTGCCGTCTCAAGGCGATGGCGCAGGGCGAGGTGAACCGCCTGACAAGCGCGGTGAGCGTGGCGGGAGGAAAGGCTGTGAATGTGACGAAGGTGCTGCGGCAGTTCCATATCCCCGTGGCGGCGGTGGGATTCCTGGGGGGAGCGGGGGGAACGCTGATCCGGGAGGCCCTGGAGGAGATGGGGGCAGAGTGTTATTTCACCGAGATCCGGGGGGAAACCAGGACAAACACGAATGTTTTGGAGGAGAACGGCAGGGTGACGGAGCTTCTGGAGCCGGGCCCCGTCATATCGGAGAAAGAGATGGCCCGCTTTTTGAAGCAGTTTTCCGGGTGCCTGGAGAACGCCGGACTGGCGGTGATGTCCGGCAGCCTGCCGGAGGGTGTGCCGGCGGACGTGTACGCGAAGCTGACGGAGCTTTGCCACATGGCAGGGTGCAGAGTGATATTGGACACTTCGGGGGAGGCGCTGAGGCAGGGGGTCCAGGCAGGGCCGGATCTGGTGAAACCGAACCGGAAGGAACTGGAATCCCTGGCGGGGAGACCCCTGGAGAGCCTGGAGGAGATCGCCGGGGCGGCAAGGGAGCTTTTTTCCTGGGGAGTCGGCGGCGTGGCGGTGTCTATGGGCAGCCGGGGGCTTCTGTGGGTGGATCGGGAAAAGACAATCTACCAGGAGGCGAAACCTGTGCGGGCGGTGAACACCGTAGGGTGCGGCGACACGGTAGCAGCGTCTCTGGGCATGAGCCTTTTGAACGGGGATGACATGGAAACTGCAATCTCAAAAGCGGCTGCGCTCGCGGCCGCAAATGCCACAACAATGGAGAATGGAAAGATACCGATGGAAACTTATCTGAAACTTCTCTGAAATACAGTTTATCTTTTTACAATATTTATTTACTCAACTTTCCCAGCATAAATCACTAAACAATGCTTGAATAAACAACGGCTGAGATTCGATCCAGTTGTTGACTTTACTTTTCAGCATTTCTGTGATATCAGCTGACACCATTGATACAATATCTGTAAACAGAGACATGAGTCCCTGTAATGCATTGGTCAGATCCATGTCCTGTATATCATCACAGAACATGAAAAACAGCTCGCCATAGGTTTTTTGGTCATTCTGATTGCGGCGAATCCACTCCAGAAGGATATATCGGGTAAATACAATCGTTGTATGACTGACCATGGCATCATAACTGCGGCTTTGGAATTCAGTGCCCAGTTTCATCAAAGATTTAGATGCCTTGAAAAAACATTCGATGGACCATCTGTTCCCGTATATGCGCACGACTTCGGCATCTGATAAGCTGCAGTCTGTGCTTAACAGATAAAGGCATTCGCTTTTCTTATTACGATTGCGCACAAATACGATTTTTACGGGTATTCCATTCTTTGTAGTAACACAAAGTGAGCCAAAGATATTC
>CANPYT010000091.1 GCA_947588705.1 uncultured Acetatifactor sp.
CGTCCAGGCGGGCATTGAGGACATCTGCGTCATCACCAGCCCCTATAAAAAGGCGGTGGAGGATCACTTCGACCGCTCCCGGGAGCTGGAGTTCACCCTGGAGGCGAACGGCAAGACCGAGATGGCCGCCGCCGTCCGGAAGGTGGCGGAGCTGGCCAGCCTGGTCTCCATCCGGCAGAAGGAGGCCCTGGGCCTGGGGCACGCCATCCTGTGCGCCAGGAGCTTTGTGGGGGACGAGCCCTTTGCGGTGCTGCTGGGGGACGACGTGGTCTACAACGAGGAAAAACCCTGCATCGGCCAGCTGATGGCCGTGTATGAGGACTGCGGCACCTCGGTGCTGGGGGTGCAGACGGTGGACATGGAGGACATCCATAAATACGGCTGTGTGGACGGGGAGCAGGTCGGCGACCGGCTCTACCGGGTGCGGGGCATGGTGGAAAAGCCCAAGCGGGAAGCCGCCCCCAGCAACGTGGCCGTCCTGGGGCGGTATATCATCACCCCGGAGGTCTTTGACTACCTGGCCCACACCAAGCCCGGCGCGGGCGGCGAGATCCAGCTCACCGACGCCTTGAAGGCGCTGGCGGCGGATCAGGGCATGTACGCCTATAACTTTGAAGGCCGGCGGTATGACGTGGGGGATAAGCTGGGCTATCTGGAAGCCACGGTGGAGTTTGCCCTCCGCCGGGACGACCTGCGGGAGGAGTTCCGGGGCTACCTGGAGCGGCTTCTGGCCCAATGAGGCCGGGGCTTCTGCTCTCCCTGGCCCTTCATGACCGAAAGGCCCGGTATGCGGGCACGGCCTTAGGCGGGCTGTGGGCTCTGGCCGGGCCGGTTCTGGCCCACCGGATCATACTCAGCTTCGGTTCCGGCGGCCCGGACCGAACGGCGGCGCTGATAGAACAGATACTTGCTTCTGTTCCCGTTCCAACTGAGGATTTCGCGGGATGACAAAAATTTTGATTATCGGGCTTTTGTTCTGCCTGCTGTATCTTGCGCAGCGGGAGGTGTATAAGCGGCTGTGGTCCCGGCACCTGAACGTCACCATTTCATTTGCGCAGGAAAGTATCTTCCAGGGCGAACAGGGCGAACTGCGGGAAACCATCGAAAACAGAAAAAGGCTTCCGCTGGCGATGCTGAAAGTGAAGTTCAAGGCTGACCGCAGCCTGGTCTTCGGCTCTTCGGAAAAAGGCTCCCGGACCACGGACCAATATTACCGCAACGATGTCTTTCGGATAAGCGGCGGGGAGAGGGTCACAAGAACCTTGAAATTTCAGGGGGCCAAGAGGGGATATTATGTGATCCAGGGCGCGGACCTGGTGGCGGAGGACCTTCTCCTGACCACCAGCTACAGGTTGTCCGTTCCTGCCCGGACAGAGCTGTATGTGTATCCCATGCCCTATGACAGCGAGGAACTCCGCCGCTCTCTTACCAACCTCAACGGGGAGATCCTCATAAAGCGCAGTCTGGTAGAGGATCCCTTTGAATACAGGGGGATCCGGGAATATCGGCCATCGGACAGTATGCGGACGATCAACTGGAAAGCCACCGCCAGGACCGGCGACCTGAAAGTGAACCGAAAGAATTATACCTCTTTAAAAAGCGTCAGGATCTTTTTCAACCTGCAGGATGACGGGATCCTGAAAAAAGAGGATCGCGTGGAAGCCGCTATCCGCATTGTGGCCGGACTTGCCACTGAATTTTTAAGCCTTGGATTCCAGGTCGCCTGTTACGGAAACGGCGTGGACCTGGAGACCGGATCCTATGTGTCCGTCTCGCCAAAAGGGGGAGACAACCAGGCTGACGCCATCTACCGGGCCCTGGCCAGGATCGACCTGAAACAGGAGCCTGTGAGCTTCGTGAAGACTTTTCAGGAAAAGCTGTTTGTCATGTCCGCCGATACCATTACCTGTTTTGTCGCCCCCAACCAGTACGACGATTTCCTGGAGCTCCTTCGCAGCTACCAGACGAGCGGACGGGATTATCGGTGGTTTTATCCCGTCTCCGGGAAAGAAGTTCCGGAACTGCCCGGGGATCTTCACGGGCATGTCCAGCTTCTCCATATTTAAATTTAAAGTCTGACACGGTTCCGTCATGCGCAGAAGGAGAGGCCGTGCAGAAACGGAGAAAAATATGAACACAAAAAAACTTGAGTTCCTGCGCGAAATATTTACGGAACAGATGAACCACTGGATGCTGTTTCCGGTGGCGCTGGCCGCTATGGGGCTGTCCGGCAGATATTCGGCCCAGGGGCCGGATATGACTGTCTGGATCCTGTGCGGGGCCATCCCTTTCCTGTGTTTTGTGATCCGAAGCAGGATACGGCGCTTTTTACCCTTCCTGCTTTTGCATGTGGCAGTGATCCTGCCGGCTTTTCTGCTGCCTCCCCAGGGCTCTCTGGACCAGGCCATATGCGTGGCCTGCGGGATCGGGTATCTGCTCCATTCCTTCTGGGTAAAGATGAAGGGGGAGGCACCGTATGCGGAGCCTTTGCAGCCGGTGCTGGGATTGCTTCTGGCAGCGGTCTCCGCCCTGCTGCAGCATTATGAAGGGGAGAGGGAATGGGATATCTATTATGTGATCCCGCTGGTGTTTTCCCTGGGTCTGTACGCCCTGGTCTCCTATATTCACCAGTACCTGGATTTCCTTTCGGTGAACGACTCAAGCGCGGGATACCTGCCTGCGGCGGAAATGTTCCACTCGGGATTTCTGCTTGTGCTGGGCTATGTCTGCGGCGGAGCGGTATTTTTGGTGATTGCGGCAAATCTTGGCGATCTGAGCGCTTTATGGGAATTGCTCGGGAGAGGAGTGAAGGCTGTCCTTCGCCGTTTCTTTTCGCTGTTCCAGACCGGGGAGGAAGTACAGGAACCGCTCCCTGAAGAGACTTCCATGTTCCCCGAGGAATTTGCCATGTTCCCGGAGGAGCAAAAGCCTATGTTATTCTGGCGTATCCTGGAGATCGTGGCCTTTGTGGCAGTTGCCGCAGCGCTGGTATTTCTCCTTATCCGGGGAGGCATATTCTTGTATCATTTCCTGCGGGAGCGTTTTGCCAGGAAAGCCGGGCGGAAGGAAAAAGAAGCGGAGAGTGAGGAATGCCCGGATGTCCGGGAAAAGTGCGGCTTTTCACTCCGGGATCAGGATGCCGGGCTGGGGCTGCGGGAACGGTTAAGCCCGGCCCAGCGGATCAGGAGGCTATACAAGAAGCGGATCCTGAGATCCGCGGAGATACTGGCGCAGGGAAAAAGCGAAAAGCTATGCCTGCTCACTCCGAGGGAGTGCGGCCAGAAGCTGGATGAAGAAGAGATGGCCGCTATCTATGAGCAGGTCAGATATTCCTGCAGGGAAGCCACCGTGGATACCCTGCGGCAGATGAAAAACGCGCTGCGGAAGAAAGGCGGCTGACAATAAAGCTGACGCAAACAAGACAAAGGTTTGAGAGACAACGTCCGCATTTTGTCATGCGCGGGGAACAGCGTAGAAGTGAAGTGGAGAGAAAAAATGAGCGATAAGCTTGCGCTTTCAGACGAGATCCTTCTGAATATAGAAAAACCGGAGCGGTATATCGGCCATGAATATAACGCCGTGATGAAAGACCGGGACAAGGTCGGGATCCGGTTCTGCATGTGTTTCCCGGATATCTATGAGATCGGCATGTCCCATCTTGGCCTTCAGATCCTCTACGACATGTTTAACGCCATGCCGGATGTGTGGTGCGAGAGAGTGTTTTCCCCATGGGTGGATTTAGACGCCGTTTTGCGCCGGGAAAAGATCCCGCTGTTTGCGCTGGAATCACAGGATCCGGTAAAAATGTTTGATTTCCTGGGGATCACGATCCAATATGAGATGTGCTATACCAATATCCTCCAGGTGCTGGATCTGAGCGGTATCCCGCTGAAGGCCCGGGAGCGCGGAGAGGACTGCCCCATTGTGATCGGCGGGGGGCCCTGCACCTACAATCCGGAACCTCTGGCGGATTTCTTTGATCTCTTTTATATCGGGGAGGGGGAGACCCAGTACAAAAAACTTCTGGATCTGTACCGGGAATGCCGGGAGCAGGGGATCGGGAGGAAAGGGTTCCTCCGGCGGGCAGCGGCGGAAGTGCCCGGCATGTATGTGCCTGGATTTTACCGGGCGGAATATCATCCCGACGGTACGCTGAAGAGCTTTTCGCCGACGGAGGAAGGGATACCGGCCACCGTCCGAAAGGAGATCGTCACGGATCTGTCCCAGGCCCGGTATCCCACGAAACCCATCGTGCCGTTCATCCGGGTCACCCAGGACAGAGTGGTACTGGAGATCCAGAGGGGCTGTATCCGGGGCTGCCGCTTCTGCCAGGCCGGCCAGCTCTACCGGCCCGTCCGGGAGAGGGATGTGGAGACGCTCAAGCAATATGCCCTGGAACTGCTGCAAAATACCGGCCAGGAAGAGATCACCCTAAGCTCGCTCAGCTCCAGCGATTATTCCCGTCTCCCGGAACTGATAAGCTTTTTGATGGAGGAATGTTCCAGGCGGCACACCAATATTTCTCTGCCCTCCCTGCGGATCGATGCCTTTTCGCTGGACGTGATGAGCAAAGTGCAGGATGTGAAAAAATCCAGCCTTACTTTCGCGCCGGAGGCAGGAAGCCAGAGGCTCCGCAACGTGATCAACAAGGGGCTGACGGAGGAAGTGATCCTAAACGGCGCGGCCCAGGCATTCCAGGGCGGCTGGATCCGTGTGAAGCTTTATTTCATGCTTGGGCTGCCCACGGAGACGGAAGAGGACATTCGCGGCATCGCGGAACTTTCCAATAAGATCGCCGCGGTGTTTTTTGAGACCGTGCCGAAGGAAAAACGGGTAAACGGACGTGTGCAGATAGTGGCCAGCACCTCCTTTTTCGTGCCGAAGCCTTTTACCCCCTTTCAGTGGGCGGCACAGTGCACCAAAGAAGAATTTCTGCACAAAGCTTATCTGACCAGGACCGCCATCTCGGAACAGCTGAACCAGAAGAGCATCAAATATAACTGGCATGAAGCCGATGCCAGCGTCCTGGAAGGAGTTCTGGCCAGGGGAGACAGAAGGCTTGGCCAGGTGATCCTCCGGGTCTATGAAAAGGGCGGTATCTTTGACGCGTGGAGTGAGTATTATGACAACAGCCGCTGGATGGATGCCCTGGAAGAATGCGGACTGACGGCGGATTTTTACACTCACAGGGAGCGTCCGGTGGAAGAGCTCCTTCCCTGGGATTTCATCGACTGCGGCGTCTCAAAAGGATTCCTTAAACGGGAATGGGAAAAAGCGAAGCGGGAACAGACCTCCGAAAACTGCAGGCAAAAATGCAATACATGTGGGGCCGCCGTTTTCGGCTGCGGTATCTGCGTCATTCCCAGGACAGAAAAAACACCAGACGACCAGGCCGCTGATACGGGAAGATGATACGGCAGGGCAGTGTCGTAAGGCGATACGTAGAGCAGTATCGGAAGACGGTATCGCAAGATGATGCATGGAGGATTGGAAGAACATGAAACTGCGGATCAAATTTAAAAAATACGGCCCCGTTCGATTTATCGGCCATCTGGACGTGATGCGCTATTTCCAGAAAGCGCTCCGGCGGGCGGATATCGATGTGGCCTACAGCACCGGTTTCAGCCCGCATCAGATCATGTCCTTTGCCGCCCCGCTGGGAGTAGGGCTGGAGAGCAACGGCGAGTATATGGATATTCAGGTAAATTCCCTGCCCGACCCCGGGGAGGGCCTCACTTCCTGCCAAATCCTGGTACAGCGTCTCAATGCCGTCGGCGTACAGGGGCTTGAGGCGGTATCAGCCCGGATCCTGCCGGAAAACGCCGGAAATGCCATGGCCAGCGTTGCGGCCGCCTCTTACACGGTGCGGTTTCGGGAGGGAAAAGAGCCGGGCCCTCTGGAGATCGCTCTGGAAACTTTCCTTTCCCAAAAGGAGATCTGGATCACGAAGGAGACAAAAAAAGGTTCCCGCCAGGTAGACCTGCGCCCGGGGATTTATGAACTGTCATGGGATGGAGATGCGTTTCACATGCTGGTAGACGCCTCGAGCGCCGGAAACATCCGGCCCGGCCAGGTCATCCAGGCTTTGCTGGACGCAAACGGGAAGAAAGCGGAAGAAAATGCGCTGTTCATCACCCGGGAAGATCTGTTTACGGAAACGGCCGGGCCGGAGGGGGCGGGAGAGCGGATCTCCCTGGGCCGGATCGGCTGTGAAGACCCACAGCGAGAGGAGGGAAGATGAGCCGCAGCATTCCCGCCAAGCACTCTGTCACCGTCACGGACAGCGAGCGCGGCCTGCGGGATACCGAGAACGGCAAACTGATCTTTACCGAATACAGGGGGCGCCATTGTGCCCTGCTCCTTCGAAACGGCAGGCTCACCGCCGCTTCCTTTCTGCCGGATGACGCGGAGAGCGCTGTCGGCTCGGTCTACATTGGTAAAATCAAAAATATGGCGAAAAATATCGACGCCTGCTTTGTGGAGATCGAGGAGGGAAGGATCTGTTTTCTCCCTTTAAAAAAGGCGGTTTCCCCTTTCCTTACCAACCGAGCCTATGACGGGCGCCTTCTGGAGGGGGACGAGCTGCTGGTGCAGGTGGAGCGGGACGCACAGAAGAACAAACAGATCTCCGTTACCGCCCAGATCTCTCTGGCCAACGATTATTTTGCTTTGGCGCTGGGGACCACAAGGTTTGGCTTTTCTTCCCGTCTGGACCGCAAAAAGAAGGAAGCCCTGACCGCTTTGCTTACGGAAAAAGCGGTACTCTGCCAGGGATCGCTGACACAGGAGCCCGCCGGTCTGCTGAATGACCTGCAGGAGCTGGAAGCGCTGAAGCGCTCCGGCCTGCGTCTCCCGCCGGTAGGGGCCATCGCCCGGACGAGGCTGGAGGAGCTGACCGATTCGAGGGAGATCATGAACGCCTTTTTCGACCTGACCAAAAAGCTTTCACAGCTGTTGCGGTCGGCCCTGACGAGAGAGTGCTGCACCTGTCTCCTGCAGGCGCCGCCGCCCTGGGAGGCCGCCCTTCACAACCTGGCGTTCCCGGGAGAGTACAGTGAGATCGTCACCGACAGCCCGAAACGGTATCAGGAACTTGCTGCGTACTGTGCGGAACATCTGCCGGACAAAGAGCTTCGCCTGTATGAGGATACGGCGTTCTCTTTGGCGAAGCTTTACTCGCTGGAGACCCGGATGGAAGCGGCTCTTAGATCCAAAGTCTGGCTGAGATCCGGCGGGTATCTGGTCATAGAGCCCACGGAGGCCCTGACGGTCATCGATGTTAATTCCGGGAAGAATGAAAACGGCAAAGCTGCCGCGGAGGCGCAGCGAGCCCTGAACCATGAGGCTGCAGAAGAGATCGCGCTTCAGCTGAGACTCAGGAACCTTTCCGGGATCATTCTGGTGGATTTCATTAATATGGCCGGAGAAGAGAATGGAAAGCAGCTTTTGGCCCATCTGCGGGAACTGGTACGCGCTGACCGGGTGCGGACGACCGTAGTCGATATCACGCCCCTGGGGCTTGTGGAGATCACCCGGAAGAAGGTCAATCCGCCCCTGGCGGAACAGTTTCAGGAAAAGGAGATAAACGGAAAAAAACATGGAATGCCTTGGACTAGAGAAAGTACATAACGGAAAATATCTGAAAAATTATGAGATCTCTTATCGGAACAGGCAGGGAAAGGAGAAAAAATACGAGATCGTCAGCCGCAGGGAGCTAAGGGGGATCCAAGATCTGGGAGCCGACCCGAGCGGCGTATCCGTTGTTGCGACCTGCCGCGACCGGATGCTCCTGCTTCGGGAATTTCGCATGGGAGTAAACCGCAATATATACAACCTCTGCGCGGGGATGCTGGAGCCGGGCGAGACTCTTGAAGCCTGTGTGGAGAGGGAGCTTTTGGAGGAGACCGGCCTGAAGCTGGTGAAGATCAAAAAGATATTGCCGCCTTCCTTTGCCGCAGTGGCTATTTCAGACACAACGACCTATATTGTTTTTGCGGAAGTGGAGGGAGAGCCGGACAGCGGCGGCACGTCAGCCAATGAAGAGATCCGCGCCGGCCTATATACCCGGGAACAGGTAAAGAAGCTTTTGAATACGGAACAATTCAGCTCACGGGCGCAGATGGCGGCGTATTTCTTTTCGGAGACAACGCCGGGAACCACGCATTTAGGCGGGGGAGGCAAAAATGATGATGGATTGTTCTTCGGAAAAGAAAGAGCAAGATGCAACTATGCGCAAAAGGATAGTTTAACGAATAGTTGACGCTTTCCGAGACACCTTCCTATAATATCCACAGATATCAATATCTATCAATATAGATATCAATATAGATATCAATAGATAACAGATAGCGATTCCATTTCAGAACTTTATTAGACGCGGCCCCAGCCGCCAAGCGCAGCCGGGGGGTTATGTTATATGGTTATTGGCTTATAATAATTATAAAAAAATCCATATTAAGCTGATAAATAATTATTTCAACACAGAAATAATTTATCTCGCCAATGCTCTGACTACATCCTTATACCGGCTGGTCTTTTTATCAATATCCTCCTGTGTCACTCCATAATACCGCCAGATATCTTTTTCCCACTTTTTAAATTGCTTCATTTTCTTTTTGGGGCCGCTGGCGGACATTCCGATATACTGATATCTGTTCTCCAAAGTCCACCGTATTTTGGAATCCGTTTCCTTCTTTTCCCAAATATGAAGATCAATATCAAATATTTCTTTAGGAACCTTTTCCGCTGCCTGCACCCTGCGTTCTATTGCTTCCTGAAATTTTTGGATTCCTTCCGCATCATGACTTTCCAGTTGGGGATGCTCCGCATATTCGCCCAATAGTTCCGGTGCATATTGTATGATAAAGGACGCTCTTATTTCCCTGTATTCTATCTGATACGATTTTGCCGTTTTGTCAAGTTCACCGCATCCCATCATACTTCCGACATAATCCGCCACTTCTTTCAAGCTGTGTCCGTCCGGCTTGATATGTTTTGCTATCTTTTTCTTTTTTCTGTCATAGAGATATTTTTGCCATCTCTGTTTGAAGTTTCTCTTACCGCCACATGTTTTTCCCACCAAGAAAAATGAGGTCGGGCCGTCAGCTTTGCCATTGATCGTGACATTTTCTACTTTCTTCATAAATCCCTCCAATCTCGGCGTGTCCTTTGCTGTCCTTAACTATATTGGTTTAAGCTTCGTGCAAATACACAACCGTTTTTACATCAATTACATCATTATTTATTCTGGCTTGCTAATTTTCTGCTGCCAAAATGTTGCCATATTCTGGGACAACCTTTGATACAATCGAAACGGGGAAAGAAAAACTCGTCGAATGTGCGTTCCGGGTGTGCATTTTGAATTTTTTGTCCCAAATTTCGGGTAAAATTTTGAGATAAAATCCGGAAATGCACACCCCTTGTAAGGCGGAGTTGTCTCAGCAGCAAACTGGAATTTAACCTCGCCTGTATTTCTGTCCATAATATTCTTTTGCATTTTCGGT
>CANPYT010000092.1 GCA_947588705.1 uncultured Acetatifactor sp.
CTCTGTCATTCTTCTTCCTCCCCGTCAAAAATATCTTCATAAGATACATAATCTGATTCTGAAGACGCAACACGCTCTGCCTCCGTAAGCATTTCCTCTACTGCGGGCCGTACCTTGCCCTGTGCCTTTTTAAACTGCTCCAGCAATTCGCTTCCACCATATCCCTGAGAAATCAGGTCTGCCAGAATCTGCTCTGCGAACTCGCCTCCCGCATTATTCCTCGCAGGGCGTAAAACCAATTCATTTCCACGAACAATGCACTCTGCCTCAGTGCCAAATCCCAGCATTGTAAAAAATTTCAACGGGATTGTTATCTGCCTTTTCGTAGAAATGCTGACCTTTTTCATTTCCATAGAAACACTTCCTTTCGCCATGGCCGCCGCTTTTCCTTATATTGTATGCAGGACAAATCAAATTATCGGATTATCCTGATACCGATTCACTACTCGGTAAATCTCTTGAATCGTTTTTGCGGCATATTCTTCATTATCTTCCGCGATATAATCACGAATTTCCCTCAAATCACCTGCTACCAAGGGATTAATTCGTAATTTCAGCATAACCTACTCCCCCATTAACTTTTTCAGTTCATCAAGACTGATCCAGCCATCCCCATCTTTTACTGCTTTCTCTGCCTCCTGCAGTTTCATCAATAGCTTTTTTTCAGCTCTGTCACGCTCATAGTCTTCAATATCAAGCACCACAAATCTACCTCTTCCGTTCTTAGTAAGGAAAATCGGAGCACCTACATGACAGTTCTTCAGAACTTCATTATAATTCCTCAAATCAGACACGGGTAAAATATTCGCCATAATTAATTCCCTCCATAATTTTTCTTACGTCAATTATATACAAATTACAAGAATAATTCAACGTAAAATTTTACAGCAGCCGATGCTGTTAAAAATTATGTCCAATTAAACAAAATTCTGCCAACTCGCCGTCGCTTAACGAGTTGGCAGATAAATTTTCCGCTTCAAGGAATACACAAGAAAATATAATACATTGCTTACCTATATGCAATAGTTAAAGCAGGTATCTTCTACGCTGGTACAGCTTTCTCTTTTTATCAGCTTTCCCTGCAGCTCCACAGATACAATGCTGCTGTGTCCGTGCCTGATCCTGTCCGCCAGGAGCTCGACCGCTAACCTTCCAAGCTCCTCCTTAGGCACTCCCACTGTTGTAAGCATAGGATCCGTAAACTGCGCCTGCTCTATGTCGTCATTGGAGATGACAGCCGGCCTGAAGTACAGATTTTTATGACGGTTCAGGCATTTGATCATTCCGATGGCGATGATATCATTAGAAGCATAGATCGCGGTAGGCATATCCTCCATTACAAGATATCTCTTCATTGCCTCGTAACCGTCTTTTTCACTTCTGGCGGTTTCGATGATAAAATCCGGTTCCACCTCAAGGCCATGCTTTTTCATACATTCAAGGAAACCGTTATAACGGGCTTCATTGTGGCACGGCCCCACATAGCCGATATCTGCGTGTCCGTTTTCGATCAAATGCTCCACAGCCATAGCCGCCGTTTTATAACCATTACAAAAGACCTCATCCACATGATATGCGGCCGCGCTCCGGTTCACGGAAACAATATTTTTAAAATATTTACCGAGGCTTTTAAAAGCATCCCCATTACATCTGCCCACCACGATCAAACCATCCGCTTTTCCCTCGCAGCTGTCATACAGTCCTGATACAAGCCTGTCAAGATTTTCCGTCCTGCACTTTCTGTCATTTGACAGGATCGGTTCATCCCAGATATTTGCCAGAATACAGAGCTTTTTATAAATTTCTGATTCAATTATCCTAAGAAGCTCCGAAGAAAAGGGATCTGCCAGTGGACCTCCCCTGTCCACCATCAGAATATTGACATAATATGTCTTCTTATATGTCTCATCACCTTTTTTCAGATTTCTGGCCGCCTCATTGGGCGCATAATCCATCTCCATGGCCGCTTTCCAAATTTTATCACGCAGATCCTTGTCGTTGCAGCGATAATTTGGATTATTCAACACTCTGGATACCGTTGACGGTGAAACTCCAGTCAGCTCCGCAATTTTCTTAAGTGACATATGGCCGCCCCATTTCCTACTATTCCTATATATCATGCGTTAATTATATTAATCAGTACTAAAGCAGAATGTCACCTATTATAAAGAGAAATTCGTGCAATCGTTTTCACCCTATTTTTCTATGGTAACTCTCTCGGGAAATGCCAGCTCCGCGGCTTCTGTATTGATAAATTGTCTCACATCATAGCTCTCAGGAAAGCTGCCATGTTCAAAGGCCCATTCCTCCATTGTCTGGAGATGCGCAGCGCCTTCTTCTGTGAATCCCAGCTTGCTGTTGATGGAACTCCAATTGCTGATAAAATCCTCCGACTTGATCCCGATTTTAGATTCCAAAAAAGCTGCGGTCTCATCTAAATGGTCTTTGATATAATCAAATGTCTCCTGGGAAGCCTGCAAAAACCTGGCCAACGTTTCCTTATTTTCCGCATTGTACTCCTCCGTCGTCAGAAAATAGCCATAGGTTTCTATTCCCAGCTCTTGGGATGTTACCGCAAGCTCCCAGCCAAACTTCTCAAAATATTCTCCGGCCGATCCGCTGGTATAGATCGCGGATGCCTCCCCATTCTGTGCCAGCGCTAAGCTGGTCTGCTGAGAATCGGCAGCAATAATGTGCTGGTCCGCCTCGTTCAGGCCAAGATATTTTATGGCCACACTGGTCTGGTAATCAGACACAGTTCCCAAAATCGATATGAAACCTGTGCTGCCGTCCAGCTTCTGAAGATCATCCGCATACTCCGGCGCCACATACAGTCCGCCGTTTTGGACTCCTCCTCCGGACTGCTCGGAAAAAATGATCAGATTCGTGTCATGCAGTGTATTTCCCAGCCTGTTTACAGCAGCGTAATCCGCCATATTTCCCACATCCGCAGTTCCATTGGCAACAGCGTCTATGGTATTGATCCCTCTTCCGTATTCCGTCATCTCCACGTCAAGGCCGTATTTTTCAAAAATCCCCTGCTCCAGTCCCACTACGGCCAGATAATGGTCAAAACCATTCGTCATGACCGCCAGCCGAAACTTCGTCAGTCCTTCCGCATTGCCGGATGCCTCCTCCGATCCGCACCCTGCGGCTGTCAGCAGGAACAGCGCCGCAAACAATCCGGATAAAATCCTTTTTTTACTTCCTTTCCTTCCTTTTTTCATAAAACTCTCTCCTCACTTTTATCTTAATTTCTATTCTGTTTCATCTATTTCACTCCGAATCTTCCAAGCAGCTTTCTCCCCAGGAAATACAGGATCCTATCTGCCGCAAAACCGATGACCGCCAGCGTCACAATGCCTGCAAATGCCCAGCTGGTCTTATAGTATAGCTTGGAACTGTTGATCAGGTATCCAAGGCCATTGTTGCCGACCAGCATCTCCGCGGCGATCACACAGAGGATCGCTCCGCTCAGCCCAAGCCGGATACCTGTAAAGATATTAGGCACTGCGGACGGTACAATGACCGTAAAAAACACCCTCACCCGCTTAGCTCCCATTGAGGATGCAGCCTCGATCAAAGCCTGATCTGCAGATGCAACTCCCGCTATCGTATTGACCAGCATGGGAAAGAAAGTCGCATACAGGATCAGCGCCACTTTGGACTCATCCCCCACGCCAAACCACATCAAAAACAACGTTGTCAATGCGATCGCAGGTACAAACCGAAAAAATGTCAGGATCGGTTCCACAAGCCATTTTATCGGTTTAAAGTGGCCGATCAGCAGTCCCAGAGGAACCGCTGTCACGATCCCAAGCCCCCATCCTCTTGCGGAACGGGAAACACTGGCCACAATATCCTCCCACAAAGTCCCTGATAGGATCAATTCCTTCAGGCTGCTCCATGTCTCTAAAGGACTCGGCAGAAAATATTCATCATACTGCAGAGAGCCCACATGCCACAGGATCAGGATGATCAGCCAGGATATCACGCCGCACCTCAATACCTTCTGCAGCAGCTCTCCCTTATCTTTTTTCTGTTCCATTTCCGTCATCCCCCTTAAATGTAGAACATATCCGACGTATCCAGCCCCTTGTTCATCACAATATTGGTGCTGACATCATCAAACACGTAAAGCCTGTTGATCAAAAGCTGCACCATGTCTCCCGTCTTGAGCGGCGTTTCCGTCAGAGCCCGGTTCACCGTAATGGTAATGCCTTTGACTTTAACCTGAATTTCAAAAGAGTTGCCCCTGAAAGTCACATGTTCCACACGGCCGTCTTCCAAAATACTCTGATACTGCTTTTCCTGATTCTTTGTATACAGAGTGACAAATTCCGGCCTGATCACTGCTCTTTTTGCCGAATCCTGCGTTTCAAATCCTTTCAGCCGTCCATAATCTTCAATGACCGCCGACTGGCCAATAAACTGTGCCACAAAGGCCGTCCTGGGATTCATGTAAATATCTACCGGGTCTCCTACCTGCTCCACACAGCCCTGATTTGTGATCACGATCTCGTCCGCGACCTCAATGGCCTCATCCTGATCATGAGTCACAAATATACTGGTGATCCCGATCTTTGTGATCATTTCCCGGAGCCAGGAACGAAGCTCCTTTCGCACTTTGGCATCTATGGCCGCAAAGGGTTCATCCAGAAGAAGAAGCTGGGGATTGGGGGCCAGCGCTCTGGCAAAAGCGATCCTCTGGCGCTGTCCTCCGCTAAGCTGCGCCGGATATCGCTTTTCCAATCCCGGAAGTCCTACCAGCTCCAGCAATTCCCCCACCCGCTGACGGATATAGGCTTTGTCTCTTCTCTGTACCCTGAGCCCATAAGCAATATTTTCGTATACATTCAGATATGGAAAAAGTGCATAATTCTGGAACACAAATCCAATACCCCGCCCGCTGGCCGGGATATCATTGACCAGCCTCCCGTCAATATAGATATCCCCGGAATCCTGATGCTCCAGCCCGGCGATCATACGAAGTATCGTCGTCTTTCCGCTTCCGCTGGGGCCCAGCAGCCCGATCAGCTTTCCCTTGCTGATCCCGAAAGTCACGTCTTTCGATGCCTGAAAGCCGCCGAAAAACTTGTTGATATGGCTTAATTCTATGTACTGCATCCGTCTCATACCTTTCCGCCGTCTCTGCTAACAGCTTTCTATCTGTTCCTGTCCCGGCAGACGCATCAGACAGAATCCTTTTTCAGAGTCGCCGTGCAGAAGTTGACGGTCTCATCCCGGCTTTCAGCCGCCCGCTTCTTCTCTTTCTCTTTTCTGTCCGGGTCAATACCGTCAACCACTGTGATCTGACCGTTTCCGATCCCATTTACGGAACCCGGGACACGGTAAGTCTCTACATTCAGCTTTGGTACCGATACCTCGGCGGGTTTTTCCAGCTGAGGTACCCACTCATAAGGAACGCGGTAAGCGCGATATATGCTGTTATGAAAGAATTTCCCGAATATTCCGTCTGTATAAGGATTGACAAATTCCCAGACGATTTCATGCTCCGGGGTCACCTCGATCAATCTTCCGTCCGAGCCTTCCGTGATCAGCGTATTCCCGTTTGGAAGCCGCTGAGCGGAACTGATGTAGGAGCTGTAAAACTTCGAGGCGTCCGTAAAGAGGGTATTTCCTGCTTCCAACGGTGTATACTGCCATACGATTTCCAATGTCTGCGGATTAAATTCCAGGACTCTGGAATAGTCTCTTGCGGCATTATCCACCCCTGTCACTGAGGCAGGATTAGGTTCTCCATAACCGGCATGGCCGCCATTGTCGAAAATCAGCAGATTCCCTTCTCCCGGCAGGCCCTTGGGGATCAGATGCAGATGATGCTGGCCGATGATCCACCCAAGCTTCTTTACCGCCTCATTCTCGTTGAAATCAGGCCCCACCCGCCAGACGATCTCTCCTGTCGCCTTGCTGATGATAGCAAGGATGTTGGCATTTCTGGCATCAAAAATGATATTGTCAGGATGGAATCTCTCATCTCCCGCGTCATACCACTTGTTTTCACCCAGCGTAGAGATGCAGTTAATGTGCATCCAGTCTCCGCCCAGATCACCGCGCAGGCCCGGATTCCGGAACAGAACATTCCTTGCGGACTCGCTAAAGCCCAGCTCATGAAAATGATCGCTGGCTCTCCAGCTCCACACGATCTCTCCTTCCCAGGTCACTTCAATGATCTTGTCGTCGATCAAACGCTTATCTGAAATATCATGGTTGTATAGATTCTCATGGGTCAGGATCAACGTGTTCCCATGATCCGTGTAAGGCTCGGCGCCAGGAGCATAGTACCCTGTGGAAGACCCTTCTCTTTGATAGTCATGGTGCTGTCTCGCCATATAGCGCGGCTCCTCCCCGGCATCCTGGATCAGCTCCGTATGATCATATTTCCAAACGATGTGGCCGTCCCAGTCTACCTGGATCAGGTCCAGCTGGTCCTGATAGCCGTATTTCGGATCCCTTCTTCCCGAAGAGCCCAGCACATAGCCGCCGGGTAAAAGCTTATTAGGAAAGCCGTCTATGCCCCTCCACAGCTTTACCTCGTTGCCGTTCATATCGATCAGTAGCGCCCCCTTCTTTGATGGATATAAGGTATAACCGTTATATGCCTTTTCTCTGTCATAAAGTGTCACACCTGTCGGATAAATTGTTGGAAATCCCATTTGCTCTGTCCTCCTATTATAATTTGTTGATCGCCTGCTCCAGGATCGCCCGATGGACCTCTCCCGTCAGCCTGTCCTGTATCTCTCCCTCTCTGAGAAAGAAAAAAGTCGGCACAGATCTCACATCGTATTCAGCGACCGCATTTTGCGCCTGTGTGATATCCACGTGATAAAACGATACAGCGCCGTCTCCCTGCTTCTCAAGCTGTTCAAGTATAGGCTGCATGGCCTTACAGTGCCCACATGTGGGACTGGTAAATTCGACCACGGCCTTTTTTTCGGCCTTTAAAATTTGTCTGTAGTCCAGATCTGACAACATCTTCATATCTGTTTTCTCATTTCTCCTTTCCTTAAAATTACAGAACAGTTTCGTTTCATTCTTTTCATATAGGTTTTATATGATTTAATTTTCTTGTTATGTTATCACACACTTTTCCGAAAAACAATCATTCAAAATGCAAACGTTTTCACGTCTGCATTTTGTATTTCCCAATCAATGATAAGTTCTGTTCTCAACAGGAAATTTCCGCCTTCTCAGATTACTTTGAATTGCGTTTTTCTTTACTCATTTCCCGAAGAAAAACAATAATATTCTTTCCCATATTGATCCTGTAGAATGTGGATGTGGACGCGGAAGGCGTCTTCCAAAACGCCAGATTTTAGTATTTCCTCCGAAGTACCGCACTGCTTCAGCCCTCCCTTTTCCATCAGGACAATTTCATCCGCATACTGCAGCGCATGGTTCAAATCATGCAGAACCGCGATCACGGTTTTCCCCTCTGCCACCAGTTGTCTCAATATTTCCATCAGTTCCATCTGCGCGGATAGGTCAAGATAGGTGGTCGGTTCATCTAACAGCAGGATGGGCGCGCCCTGTACCAATGCCATCGCCAGGTACGCTCTCTGCTTCTCGCCGCCTGACAACTCCGAAATAGGCTTCTCCCGAAGCTCGCTGATTTTCATGCGTTTTAATTCCCGGATTACCATTTCCTCATCTTTTTTGGTATAGCGCCTCGGGTAGGCAAGATAGGGAAAACGGCCATGCAGCACCATTCGGAAAACGGAGAGATTGGCGTCGTTCCTGCTCTGCGGCAAATAGGCGATCTGTTTGGCCATCTCTTTGTGCTTCCACTGCTTCAACGGTTTTCCTTCCAGATAAACGCTGCCCTCCTCTACCGATGTCTGACCAACGATAGATTTCAAAAGGGTACTTTTTCCACTCCCATTGAGTCCCACGATTGCCGTCAGCCTGCCCTCTGCCGCTTCCCAGCTGATATCATGGATAATCGTTTCTCCTCCATAGCCTGCGCTGAGGTTTTCGCATCTAATCATGTTTCTTTCTCCTACTCCGCCTGAGCAGCAAATGTAAAAAGAACGGCGCGCCCAGGAAAGACAGCAAAATACCGGTAGGCATCTCGTAGGGGGCCCACACGGTTCTGGCGAGCAAATCGCATATCAGAACTAAAAACATGCCAAACAGTGCGCAAAAAGGCAGCATGAACCGGCACTCCTCTCCCACGATCCTGCGCGAAATATGAGGGGCAAGCAAGCCGACAAAGCCCAGTAATCCCGCGATACTGACAGATGCCCCCGCCAGCGCCGCCGCCAAGATCAAAAATAAAAATTGAAAGAAGGTTGTATTCAGCCCTACCGAGGAGGCAACTGTCTCCCCCAAAGTCAAAACTTCCAATTCCTTTTCCAGCAAAAACACGGCTGCCGTAACCAATAGAATCAATATGCCAGCCGGGAGCAGTACCTTTACATTCACGGACGAAAACCCGCCCAGATGGAATCCGTAAGCGCTGGTCAACGTATCATCCCAAAGGATATGTACGGCATCCGCCATCGCGTTCAACAGGCTGTTGACGCATACGCCTGCCATGATCAGCGTCATGCGGGACGCCCCCGTCTTTCGTGCCAAAGCATAAATAAACAGCATAGCTCCAAAGGCGCCGGCAAAGGCCGCAAATGGCACAACCGCATAGAAATAGGGAAACAAGGCGCTGCACAGGACAACGGCCAGTCCCGCTCCGGCATTGACTCCTATAATGTTCGGCCCTGCCAGGGGATTTTGCAATACATTTTGTATCACTGCCCCGGAGACTGCCAGCCCGCTGCCTGTCAGCACACAGGCCGCCATTCTCGGTATCCTAACATGGACAAGAATGTTTTGATATTCTGTTTTTCCGTCTCCTAGGAACGCATGAAACAGATCCACAGGGGAAATATTGACCGCGCCTACGGATACATAGAGGATACATAGCAATAGGTTGATCAGAAACAATAGGAAAATCCACTTCGCCGCATACTTTCTACTCATGGCGTTTCCTGTTCCGGATAGAGGATATCTGCCAAGATCCGATAGCTTTCTCCCCATCTCTGATTCGGTTTATTGTGAAACATATTTTGCGGAAGAATATAATAGTGACCCTGCCGCACGGCTGTCAGGTCATTCCACGCCGGATTGTCGGTTAGTATCGCTTTTGCGCTTTCCAAGCCCGGCCCTTCCTCTCCCATGGTGGTCAGAAATATGTAGTCAGGGTTTGTTTCCAAAATAACCTCCATGCTCAGATCATTTATCAATCGCTGTTCCCCATCCGCAATATTGATGCACCCTAGCGCCTTCAGCATCTCTCCCGTCATGCTGTCGCTTCCTTTGGCCTTCACCCCGCTGGAATAAGCGCGCAAAAAAAGAACGGTTGGATGGGAATCATCCTGTCTTGCAATCTGTTCGTCGATCGTTTCCGCTACCGAAACGCCATATTCCTCATAACAGTCGTTTCTTCCTGTCAGCTCCGTGAAAAACCGCAGTACTTT